>DUKF01000224.1 GCA_013329455.1 Methanotrichaceae archaeon
AGCGGGGTGCGCTGTTTGACTAAGTCGTGGCATTCTCGTGAAGATGAGTTCGGCCTTATAAGGGGTGTGCTGATCCTCTCATAAGGATTATTCGACCGAAAAGTTTGAACATAAGTGAAGTCACTCATCTCAAAGTGCAACAGCTTAACATCGATTCAAATTCGGATAAAAAAAAGCAGGACGGAAAATTTATGAAGATCATTGATGAACAAAACCGAAGAGGCCGGAACGCATCATGTCAGGCCAATCCCCTGATAGTTACGCCTCAATTGAAAGGTGACTTACATGCCCTTCGAGTTTAAACGGCTGGAAATTCCGGAGGCTATCTTGATAAAGCCGAAGGTATATGAAGACGATAGGGGTTTCTTTCTAGAGACATATAAAAAACAGGATATGGAGAATATCGGAATAAAGACAGAGTTCGTTCAGGACAACCACTCCAGGTCTGAACGGGGCGTTCTAAGAGGGCTACATTTCCAAAAAGAGCCGTATTCCCAGGCAAAAATCGTCAGATGCGTCAGAGGCAAAATTTACGATGTTGCTGTGGATCTGAGAAAGAACTCGCCGACCTTTTCCAGATACTTGGGTTTAGTCCTCTCGGAACAGAACAAACACCAGCTTTTCGTTCCAAGAGGGTGCGCTCATGGGTTTCTGGTCTTGAGCGACGTTGCCGAAGTCGTGTATAAAGTTGACAACGTTTACGCCCCAGAATATGAAGAGGGGCTGATCTGGAGCGATCCCGAGGTGGACGTATCATGGCCTCTCAACGATCTGATCATTTCAAAAAGAGACCGCTTCTGGCCTACCTTGAAGGACCTGGCTCGGGAAGATAATCTGTTCTAGCTAAAATATAATATTACGAGGTCTTGCAATGAAGGCGTTGATATTGTCCGGTGGGCACGGGAAAAGGCTGAGGCCTATAACTCACTCTCAACAGAAGCAGCTGATACCGATCGCCAATAAACCGGTCCTCTTCTACGCGATAGAGGACGTGATCGAAGCCGGTGCCGAAGATATAGGCATAATCGTCGGTCCAAATAAGGATCAAATCATCGAGACGGTCGGATCTCGGGAGTGGGATGCGAATATCGAGTTCATATTCCAGGGCGATCCGGCAGGTTTGGCTCACACGATTCTAGTTGCCGAGGATTTTCTGGGCGATGAAGAGTTCATAATGTATCTCGGAGACAACGTCATAAAGGGCGGCATAACTCGTCATTCAGATGCCTTCAGGGATCTGGACCCTGACTCTCTCGTGCTTTTGACGGAGGTCGAGGAACCCCAGAGGTTCGGCGTCGCGGATCTGGATGAAGAAGGCAGAGTGAGGAAGCTGGTGGAGAAACCAAAGCTTCCCCCTTCCAACTATGCACTGGTGGGAATATACTTTTTCAAACCCTTGATAATCGAAGCTTGTAAGAATATTGGGCCCTCTTGGCGTGGGGAGCTGGAGATTACGGACGCTATCCAGTGGTTGATAGATAACGGCCACCGTGTCGAGGCGTCCATCGTCGAGGGTTGGTGGAAAGACACGGGAAAAGCTGAGGATATCCTGGAGGCGAACCGGCTGATCCTCGACGAGATAATGCCTAAGAATGAAGGGGTAGTCAGAGATTCCAAGGTATTTGGGAGAGTTATCCTAGGAAAGGGCAGTATCATCGAGAACTCCACGGTAAAAGGGCCGTGTATCCTGGGCGATGGCTGTCGCATCACAAGGTCGTATATAGGCCCGTATACCTCCATCAACAATAACTGCGATATCGAAGGAACTGAAATCGAAGACAGCGTGATATTGGAAGAATGTTCGATATCGAATGCAGGCAGGATTATGGAGAGTCTCATAGGCAAGAACGTCAATATTCGGGAGAACGGGCGACGGCCGTTGGGACACAGGCTCGTAGTCGGAGACAACTCGGACATCGTGTTGTGATTTTATGAAGGCGCTGGTTACAGGCGGATTGGGTTTTATCGGGAGCAACTTCGTTCGATACTATCTGGATGAGCATCGGGATGCCCAGATCATAAATTTAGATGCCCTCAAGTACGGGTCCGACCCGGAAAACGTGAAGAGCATGCAAGGCGATGAGAGGTACTCTTTTGTAAAGGGAGACATCACCGACTACGATCTGGTATCCAGGCTCGTCCGGGATGTGGATACGGTGGTGAATTTCGCAGCTGAGACTCATGTCGACAGGAGCATATCAGATCCCACCTCTTTTCTCGAGAGCAACGTGATGGGTGTGTTCACAATGCTGGAGGCCTTGAGAAAGTCCAATCCCGATGTCAGGCTGGTCCAGATCTCAACGGATGAGGTTTACGGAGATACTTTAAAGGGCTCATTCACCGAAAGCGATCCGCTCAAGCCATCTTCCCCTTATTCTGCTAGCAAAGCCGCTTCAGATGTTTTCGTCCTGGCCTATGCCAGAACTTACGGTCTAAATGCCATGATTACCAGGTGCACCAACAACTATGGTCCATCTCAGTTTCCTGAAAAGCTCATACCAAAGACCATATTAAGAACTTTGATGCACCTGAAGATCCCCGTCTACGGAACGGGGAAGAACGTCAGGGACTGGATTTACGTCCGAGACCACTGCAAGGCAATCGAGATGGTGATGGACTCAGGAGATCCAGGTGAAATATACAATATATCCTCTGGCGACGAGATGACGAATTTAGAGGTTGTGGGAAAGATCCTCGGTTGTATGGATAAAGATGAGACTGAGATTGAGTTCGTAGAGGACCGGCCAGGTCATGATTTGAGATACAGTCTCAATTCCTCGAAGATCAGGGCAGAGTTGGGATGGCGTCCAGAGCACGACTTCAAAGAGGGGATAGAGGAGACGGTTAAGTGGTATCTCGAAAACGAAGATTGGTGGAGGCCGCTGGCCGATGATCGAGTTCTTCATCCCACCCCCTGGAAGCTGGAGTGGTAAAAGATGAGAGTATTCATAACGGGTGGAAGTGGCCTGTTGGGAAGCAAGCTCGCTGAGATCGCTGCAAGCAGGGGGCATGAGGTTTTCTCGGGATATTGCCACCATCTGCCAGAGATGGGCGAGAGGATCAAATTCGATCTGGCAAACCAGGATGAAATAAAAAATAAGATTCGCGAGGTGGTGCCAGACGTGGTGTTTCATACCGCCGCTTTAACTGACGTCGATAAGTGCGAGACCGATCGGGAGCTTGCCTTTAAGATAAACGTCCTGGGCACAGAATTAGTAGCAAAGTCCGCTGCAGAAGTTGGCGCCTTTGTGGTGTACGCATCGACAGATTACGTCTTTGATGGAAAGAGGGGGATGTACAAAGAGGATGACAGGACCGATCCCATAAACCATTATGGCCTCACAAAGCTTCTTGGGGAGAGGTTCTGCGACTGCATCGCCAGGACCTGTGTCATATATGGGGCAAGGCCTGCCAGCGGGAAGGTCAACTTCGCCCTGTGGCTGATCGAGAAGTTGAGAAGCGGAGAACCGGTCAAGATAGTGACAGATCAATACGTAACACCTACTTTGAACACCAACCTAGCAGAAATGATGCTCGGAGCTGGGGAAAAGAGGATCGAAGGGATATACCACATGGCTGGCGCGACCAGAATATCTAGATATGGATTCGCATGTGAGCTTGCCAGGAGTTTTGGATTTGATGCAGGACTTGTGATCCCCTCAAAAATGAGCGATATGAGTTGGAACGCAAAAAGACCTGCAGATTCTTCCTTGGACACTTTCAAAGCTCAAAAGAGCTTGGAAGAGAGGCCTTACGACTTGAAGGAATCTTTGAGAGCTCTCAGAGAAGAGATCGAGTTGGCTTTTTAAAGATATCAAATGATTTAAACAATTTTTCGGAGGATTTATATTGAGCATACTTGTAACCGGCGGAGCGGGTTTCATAGGGTCGAACCTTGTGGAGCAACTGGTGGATTCAGGTCAGAAGGTCATCGTTTTGGACGATTTGAGCACGGGCAGCAGGGAGAACCTGAAGGGATTATCGGGAAGCGTTGAGATCATCGAGTCCAGCTGTGAAAATTTGCTCGACCAGGAGATCAGCCCCAGCGCCATCTACCATCTTGGAATTCCCTCATCTTCACCGATGTATAAGAGAGACCCAATGTTGGTGGGCAAAGCGATAAACGGGCTGATCGCAGTTCTGGAGCTTGCAAAAAAGTCCGAATGCAGAGTTGTTTATGCCTCTACCTCCTCCCTGTACAGCGGCCTTGTGCCCCCCCACAGAGAAGATATGGAGGCTTTGATATCAGACTATTATACCGAGGCCAGGGTCTCCATGGAGCGGATCGCCGAGCTTTATAAGAGGCTCTTTGGCGTAGATTCTGTGGGCATGAGGTTCTTCTCGGTGTACGGGCCCAGAGAGATGTCAAAAAAGCAGTATGCAAACATAGTCACCCAGTTCCTCTGGGAGATGATGGCAGGAAAGGCTCCCGTCATCTACGGAGATGGGAAACAAACTCGCGACTTCGTCTACGTCAAAGATGTGGTGCACGCGTTGATGTTGGCCATGAACTCAGACTATCATGGAGCTCTTAACGTCGGTACCGGAAAGAGCTACAGCTTCAACGAGGTGGTCGAAATCCTCGCGAAGAAGATGGATGTGGATATCGAGCCAGTACATGTTGAAAACCCAATCAAAAATTATGTTCGACATACTCTGGACGACACCTCCAAGGCCGAAAAGGTCCTCGGTTTTCAATCCCAGTACTCGCTACATGAAGGGATTGAGGAACTGATAAAATATTACGGCAAATCCACAGAATAATAACTCTTAAATGAATCCGAACCGTCTCATAGGGGCTTTGTGAGGCTGAGGGCTGAAATGAAAAAATGGTCAGAGAAGAGCCGCCGTGAGATTCGTCCGGGTATGATCAGCGTGGTAATCCCCAACTACAACGGGAGGCGTTACCTGGATGGATGCCTCTCCTCGCTATCGATTCAGACCTTCGGTAATTTCGAGATAATTCTGGTCGATAACGGATCCTTCGACGGAAGCGCGGAATATGTGGAAAAGAGATTTCCGGGGGTCAGGATCGTCAAAAATGAAGAGAATTTGGGGTTTGCTGGAGGCGTCAACTCCGGCATAAGACGTGCCAGGGGAGAACGCATTCTAACTCTTAATAACGACACCAGAGCGGACAGGAATCTGATCAAGAGTCTGACGGAGGCAATGGATTCTGACGAGAAGGTGGGGATGTGCGCCTCCAAGATGCTCTTTTGCGATGGGAGGATAAACTCCACGGGGATATGTCTATCCAGGAGCGGTGCTGCTTGGGATAGAGGGATGGCCGAATTGGATCTCGGGCAGTACGACNNTAGTTGTACCGAAGGGAGATGCTGGACGAAATCGGCCTTTTTGACGAGGATTTCTTCATGTATATGGAGGACGTCGACCTCGCCTTTCGGGCAAGGCTCGCAGGATGGAGTTGTCTTTATGTTCCCAGCGCGAATGTGCATCACGTTCATGGCGGAACTGCGGGGTTCGGGTCGGATCTATCCGTCTATTACGGTAACAGGAACGTCCTCTGGTACGCGATCAAAGACTTTCCAACGAGGCTCTTAATCTCGTCCCTTCCTTGGATCGTGGGTCGCAACCTTGCAGTCATCCCCTACTACGCGCTTCGAGGGCAGGGCTGGACGATACTCAGATCTAAGATCGACGCATTGAGGGGCTTACTTCTGATGCTGAGAAAGCGCAAAGAGGTTCTGCGCAAGGTTTCGGAGAAGGAGATAAGCAAACATATAAAAACGTGGAGCGATGTCAGAGGGCCTTGAAATGTGGATCGTTGAGTACAGGGAACTGATAAGGATCTTGACCGTAAGCGACCTCAAGGTAAAGTATCAGAGTTCGGTTCTGGGGTTCACCTGGTCTCTATTGAACCCTCTCTTGTTGATGTTGGTCCTCTACTTCGTCTTCAGCAACGTCTTCAGGTTTGACGAGAAAAACTTCGCGCTCTATTTGCTGATAGGGATAATAAGCTGGCGATTTTTCGCTAATGCCACCATGTCCTCTATGACTTCCATCGTCGGAAAGCCGAGCCTCGTTACCAAGGTGTACGTTCCGCGCCAGGTCCTCGTATTGAGCAGTGTCCTCTCCAGCTTCATAAGCTCGACCCTGGAGTTTATGGTGCTCGTCCCCTTGCTCCTCTTCTTTGGCGTGGACTTATCCCTCAACTTAGCGTTCTTTCCTCTTATACACTTGATTTACTTGCTCCTGGTCTACGGCATCAGCCTGATTCTGGCGGCTCTTTACGTCTACTACAGAGATCTCAACCAGATATGGGACGTCCTCCTCCAGGCGGGCTTCTTCCTCTCGCCGATAGTTTACCCAATATCGATCGTCCCGGAAAAGTATCTGAGCTACTATATGATGAACCCGATAACCACCATTTTAGAGATGTACCGCAAGTCTTTGCTCTATTCACAGACGCCTTCGGCAGCGAGCATGGTCTTCGCTTTGGCGGCTGGTGGGCTAATGCTCCTCGTCGGGACTCTAGTCTTCAGACGTCTTGAGCGAAAGTTTGCCGAGGAGATCTGATCAGAATGAAATTAACCGATACAAAGCTGATCGACGAGTTGGCAAATGGAGCGCATGACGGAGACGGGGACAAGGTCATTCTTGTGGAGGGCCTCTCCAAGAGGTTTCGGATCCCCCATGAAAAGAAGGCCACCTTCTACGACCACCTCCTCGGGATCGTGAAGGGCGGAAGCTACTCCTACGAGGAGTTCTGGGCTCTGAAGGACGTCAGCTTCTCAATCGGGCGGGGCGAGACCTTTGGGGTGATCGGCCCCAACGGCTGCGGAAAGAGCACTCTGCTCAAGGTCCTGGCGGGAGTCTTATACCCGGAATCGGGAAAGGTGAGGATCGGTGGGAAGATTGCTCCGTTTCTGGAATTAGGCGTCGGTTTTCATCCGGAGCTCACAGCGACGGAGAACATATGTCTCTACGGCGCGATAATGGGCCTCACCCGGCGAGAGATCGAGGGGAAACGTGAGGAGATCCTGGAGTTTGCCGAGCTGAAGCGCTTTGAGAACATGAAGCTTAAGAACTTCTCCTCGGGGATGTACGTAAAGCTCGCCTTCTCGACGGCGATCCAGACCAACCCGGACGTTCTTCTGGTGGACGAGGTCTTCTCGGTGGGGGACGAAGCCTTCCAGAAGAAGTGCGCACAGAAGATCGACGAGATCCGCCGGGCCGGGAAGACCATAGTCTTCGTCTCTCACGCCCTGGGGACAGTAAGGGATTTATGCGACCGCTGTTTACTTTTGGACGAAGGGCATGTGGTTATGATGGGTGAGACTGAAGACGTGATAAATGATTATATGCGGATCATGGAGACTGCGAAAGACAAAAAATAATTTGAATTTTGCTGGCAGTGCCTTTAATGTAATCGATTGAATGATTTACTATATGTTAAGTGTACCAGATCTTGCGAAATTGACCGCGGTGATTTGATGAGAATTTCGGTTGTAGGTGGGGGATATGTTGGTTTGGTTTCCTCTGCGTGTTTCGCAGAGCTGGGACATTCTGTTGATATCATAGAGATTGATGAGCGCAAAGTCGAGGCCATCAACTCAGGCAAGCCGCCGATCTATGAAAAAGGCCTGGAAGAATTATTATCCAAACACGTTGGCAGTAATCTCCGGGCAATTACGGGCTACGATAATGTTCGCAATACGGATCTCTCTTTCATATGTGTGGGAACACCGTCTGGGCCCGATGGCAGCGCGGATCTCTCCATGGTGGAGACTGCGAGCAGGTCGATTGGAGAATCTCTGAAGGAACGTGTGGGATATCACGTTGTTGTGGTGAAAAGCACAGTTCCTCCTGGAACAACGCAAAACTTGGTTATGTCGACTGTTTTGATGAATTCTGGCGGTATTAGGGAAAAGCTTGGGTTTGCCATGAATCCAGAGTTTCTGAGGGAGGGGCTGGCAGTACATGATTTCATGCATCCGGACAGGATCGTGATCGGAAGCTCTGAGGCGAAAGCTCGGGATCTCGTTGAATCGGCCTATAACGGATTGAACGCGCCTATAGTTAGAGTTGGTCTTTCTGCAGCAGAGATGACAAAATATGCATCTAATGCATTGTTGGCTACGAAGATATCCTTTTCTAACGAGATCGGGAACATCTGTAAGAAGATGTGCATAGATGTTTACGAAGTAATGCGCGGCGTGGGCATGGATCATCGAATATCGCCTCATTTTCTGAATGCTGGTGCTGGCTTTGGAGGAAGTTGTTTTCCAAAGGATGTCATGGCCATGATACGTCTGGGAGAGATGCTTGGCGAGGATCCTGTGCTGTTAAAATCTGTGATCGAAGTAAATGAACGGCAGCCACTCAGGATGGTGGAGTTGCTTGAGAACAGGATTGGCTCTCTCTTCGGAAAAGAGATTGCAGTACTAGGTTTGGCCTTTAAGAACGATACTGATGATGTTCGCGATTCGAGGGCTGTGCCAGTGATCAAGGAGCTGAAGAGTAAAGGTGCAAGGATCAGAGCTTATGATCCTCTGGCTGCCTCAAATATGCGTGGGATCATCCCGGATATCGAGTATTGCGAAAGTGCAGCCGGAGCTTTGAAGAAGGCTGATGCTTGCCTTATAATGACCGAATGGCCCGAATTCGGTCAGCTCGATGAAGAGTTTGACCTGATGAGATCCAGAGTGATTATAGAAGGAAGAAATATCCTATTATGTGAGGATGCCGAAGGCATCTGCTGGTAGAAGAAGTAACCGGTGCATAATGCTTATAAAGATCGTCCCTCTGTTAGGATAAAAGGTGGAATAACGTGAAAAAGTCGAAGGTCAGGAAAGCGGTTATTCCGGCAGCAGGACTGGGTACCAGATTCTTGCCAATGACCAAGGCCCAGCCGAAGGAGATGCTGCCCGTGGTGGATAAGCCCGTAATCCAATACGTGGTGGAAGAGGCCCTCCTGTCTGGTATAGATGACATATTGATAATAACAGGTCGTGGGAAGAGGGCAATTGAGGATCATTTTGATTCTTCTCTTGAATTAGAGTGGAAATTGGGGCAGAAGGCTGATCCGGAACTATTTAAACAGACCAAGGAACTTTCAAGCATGGTGGATATTCATTATATTCGTCAAAAGGATCAGAAAGGGCTTGGAGATGCCGTACTTCATGCAGAGAAGCATTGTGATGGTGAGCCATTCGTCGTATTGCTGGGAGATACCATAACCATTCCCCACAAGGGGGAAAATACCTGTACATACCAGATGATCAATGCTTTTGATAAATATCAACGATCAATCATAGCTGCCGAACGGGTTCCAAAAAATAAAATACATGATTATGGTATTATAGATGGGGTTTTTCTTGAAGATGGCGTATACAGGATAAGGGATATCGTGGAGAAGCCAGCACTGGAAGATGCGCCATCTGATCTTGGGTCCATAGGAAGATACGTGCTGAGGCCTGAGATCTTCGATCATTTGAGGGAAGCAAAACCTGGATATGGTGGGGAGATCCAGCTGACGGATTCGCTACGACTTTTGAGAGATTCCATTGGCTTGATAACCAAATGCAAGCGCTATGATGTTGGTGATAAGCTCGGATGGATGAAGTCGAACATCGAGTTATCGTTGGAAAGGGAGGATCTTGGAAGTGAGCTTCGATCTTTCCTAAAAGCGTTGCTTCATGATGAACTATGA
>DUKF01000175.1 GCA_013329455.1 Methanotrichaceae archaeon
CATAGAGTCGATGCTCGGAAGAACCCCCGAGGAGATCCTGGGTATGCTGGAGAACGTCGACAGGGAGAACCTCGGGTTCGTCTTCGATATCGGCCACGCCAACACCAACGGGAACGTTGAACAATTCCTGGCACTCAAAGACAAGATGGTTCACGTCCACGTCCACGACAACAAGGGCGCAAGGGACGAGCACCTGCCCGTCAAGAGCGGCAACGTCAACTGGTCGAGGGTGGCAAAAGCCCTCAGCGGTTACGACGGCCGAATGGTGACCGAGGCCCGAACCCTCGTGCAGGGAGTACAGAGCATGAGAAATTTGAAGACCTTTTTGGAGTGAGCTCGGATGATATCGTCCCTTGACGACCTCGCCGAAGATATATCCAGCTACTTCGAGGCCAAAGACCAGGCGAGAGAAGAGGCGCTTCAGCTCACAAGAGTCGTGATCAGGAGGTGTGGTGCCGCCATAAGGTCGATCCACAGGGGAGAGTTCGACCGGGCGCAAGATCTCATGGATCAGGCAGGCGAGGTCCTCGCCCGGATCCAGGACCTCTTGAAAGATCATCCCGACGTCCGGTTCGCTGGCTTCGTCGACGGCGCGGAGCAGGAGTACGCCGAAGCGAGGATCGTCTACTCGATCATCACAGGCCAGAGTACTCCAACGCCCGAAGAGATCGGTGTCGAGATGACCGGCTATCTTGGGGGTCTTGGCGACACGACAGGAGAGCTCAGACGCCACATTCTCGACCTGATCAGGCAGGGCAGGCCCGAGGAGGGCGAGGTATACCTCGAGGCGATGGAGGAGATCTATCACCTCTTGATGTTATTCGACTATCCCGACGCCATCACCAAGGGCCTCCGCCGGAAGGGGGACATGGCCCGGTCTCTCCTGGAGAGAACCCGTGGCGACCTCACCAACGCCATAGGCCAGAAGAAGCTGGAGGTCCAGATCCGAGATCTGGAGGAGAAGCTCGGGCGGTCATCATCGTCTTAGAAAAATTCTATCCTCTCGTCGCCAGGGTCTGCGCCCCGTGGGGCATGACGATGGTCCTCGCATCTTTTCCTTGTCTCTCCCGCGCCATGGTGAGAGCCTCTTCTAAGCTTTTTGCGTGCCTGAAAAAGCACATCTCCGCGAGCTTTGGCCTCATCGAGGAGACGAGGATCAGGTCTTTTTCCAGCGACTCCTTGGCGATCAGGGCCGCCTTGTGTCCTCCGAACTCGTACTCCCTTCCGAACCGCTCGACGCAGTCCTTGGCGCATTCTGCCTCCCTCGCCCAACGCTCGAAGACCGGGTGGCCCAACCCCTCGGCGCACTCGGCCAGAAGGATGAGCGATCCGCCCGGAAGGACCGCTTCCTTGGCGTTGTCCATCGCTTTTTGGGCCTGGAAGAGGTTGATGTCCTTGGGTCGGCCTCCGGCACAGGTGATCACGATCTCGGCGGGCTTGACAATTTTGCGGTACATCTCGTCCACAACTTTGGCCCCAGCCCTGTGGGCTTTGACATAATCTCCTGCGACGGCGCGGACGATCTCTTTCTTGCTGTTCAAGACAACGTTCAAGATGAAGTCGAGACCCGCGATTCCTGCCGCCTCCTCCATGTCTAGCCGGACGGGGTTATTCAGGCTTCCCGACTTCGCCAATGGGTCCACCATCATGGCGTGGTTCTTGTTTACGGAATTTTCCGAACTTACGCCGGGAAGGAGCGCCTTAGCCCCGCCGCTGTAGCCCGCGTAGTAGTGGTACTCGATGTTTCCGGTTCCGATCTTGAGGTCAGAGGATGCCACATCCTCCAGGATCTCGACCGGAGTTCCCCGGCTCGTCTCGCCGAGGTGGACGCAAGCGTCTTTGTCGTGCTGGATGTGGGGGATGTAGGCGCAGCCGCCGAGGAGCCGATCCTCCTCCTCGACCGTCATCTTCCTGTGGGTCCCAAGGCCGAAGACGACCAGGACCTCGGATATCCCGAGCTCCTCAAGCCTCCTGACCAGGGGCGGCAACATCTTGTGACTGGGCGCAGGTCTCGTCACGTCGCTTGCCATGATCGCAACCCTCTTGCACCTCTCGAAATCCTGGAGAGTGGGGCCGACGGGATCGTCGAGGGCCATCTCGATCTCTTTTGTCTCATCAGGGGCGCCGGAAAGCTCATTTGGCAAAACCAGCTCAAACCTTTCGTCGTCCTCGACCTCGAGGTTCAGGTATCCGGTTCCGTATCCTAGCTTCATTCACGCCCTCCAAACCTTCGCCCGGGAATTGACGTCCGAGAAGACTTCGAATATGGGCGTGTCGGTGGTGTAAGAAAAAAAGTCGGCTCCTACAGCGTTACACGTCTCCCTGATCCTAGCATCGTGCTCTTTCATCTTCGATATGTACTCGTCTCTCACCTTAGGCGTCACCCTCGTCATCACCGACCGTTTCGACTCCATGTCGATGAACCGCAGGTCGCCCTCGACGTCGAGGTCGGCCTCGGTCGGGTCCAGGATTTGGATCAGTATCAGGTCGTGGCTCGAGAGCTTGTAGATGCTGGCGACGAGGCTCTCGATCTCGTCGAGAAAGTCCGAAACCATCACCACAAGGCTCGTCGACCTGATCGTCAGGTCGAACTGCTCTGCCGTCCTCTTGAAGTTGGTCCCCCCCGAGGGCGCTGTTCGGTCTAGGTCCTCGATCGCTCGAAAGAGGTTCCTCCTCCCACCTCTCGTCTCGCCCGGCTCCAGCATCTCCCCGAACTTGGATATCGAGAACTTCTCGTTCTCTTTTATCGCCATGTAGGCGAACCCCGCCGCCACCTTCGAGGCGAACCTGAACTTATCCCCATAGCTCATGCTAGAGCTAGCGTCGAGAAGTAAGTGAACCGAAAGGCTCCTCTCCTCCTCGTGCTCCCGGACGTAGAGCTTCTCGGTCCGGCCGTAGACCTTCCAGTCGACGAACTTGAAATCATCCCCCTTCCGGTACTCCCGGTAGCCGACGGGGCTGATGCCCCGTCCCACCTTCACCGATCTCCGGGCCCCGGTATAGGCGGTCGATACCCGTTTTCTGACAAGAAGGGTGAATCGGTCCAGCTCTGCAAGAAACTCCGTATCCATCCGCACGCCTCAGATCGACTTCAGTATATCCGATACGACTTGGTCGGTGGTGACGCCTCTCCTTTCTGAATCGAAGCTCAAGATAATCCTGTGCCTGAGGATGGGATAAGCCATGACGTCCAGGTCGTCTCTGCTGACGTAGTCTCTGCCGTTCAGGAGGGCTCGTGCCTTTGAGGCGAGGATCAGGCCGATTGAGGCTCTCGGGCTCACACCGTACTCAACCCCATCCCAGCTCCTGGTGGAGATCACTGCCTTTATCGCGGCGCTTTTGAGGTCGTCGGAGATTGGAATGTCCCTTGTGAGCTGCTGGAGGGATAGTAGCTCCCTTCGGGTGATCACCCTCTCGACCTTCGGCTCCGCGTGGCCCGTGTACCTCTCCATGATCTCGTACTCCTCCTCCTGGCTGGGGTAGTCGATGTAGACTTTCAGCAGGAACCTGTCTAGCTGGGCCTCGGGAAGTGGAAATGTTCCCTCCATCTCAATGGGGTTTTGGGTTGCGAGAACGAAGAAAGGCTCCTCCAGCTTGTAGGTGTTCTTGCCGACGGTGACCTGCTTTTCCTGCATCGCCTCCAGCATCGCGCTCTGGGTTCTTGGCGAGGCCCTGTTGATCTCGTCGGCCAGAATGATGTTGGCAAAGATAGGGCCCTGCTCGAATCTGAAGATCTTGCTCCCCTCGACCTCTTCGATCAAAGTGGTGCCCGTGATGTCCGCGGGCATCAGGTCCGGAGTGCACTGAATCCTGCTGAAGTTGAGTCCAGTGGTGCTGGCAATGGTCTTGACGAGAAGCGTCTTCCCCAGGCCAGGGTTGCTCTCGAGAAGGGTGTGGCCCCCGGCCAGAATCCCCACCAGAATCTGCTCCACCACCGACTTTTGGCCTACCACCACTTTGCCGATCTCGTCTTTGATCGTCTCGAAGATGGCTGGCGCGTCCTTATAAATGTTAATCAGATCGTCTCTCATCTGTCCGTCCTCGGTGAGATCTACAGCTCGTTTTTTGTTCGGTTTACTATTCCGTTTCTCTTCAACTCGTTGCCAGGTTCTCGAAATACCTTTTGATTATCTCTCGGTGCTGGGGCGGGAGGCTCTCGATGTAAAGGTCGGTGGGTACCGCCACCCCCTCACCCGGTTCAGAGGTCTGGAATAATCGGTCCATCGGGTCTGTCTCCTTGGACCTGAACCCTGCAGCGGACCCCGGATATAGGACCAGCTCTAGGTTTACCTCCTCCAGGATTGCAAGAGAGGGCTTTCCGTAAATCTCGCCCGAGATCCCTTGGCTTGAGGCGCCCTCCACCGGTAACTCTTCTTCACCGAATAGTTCTGCTGCCCGGTCCCTGAGATCGGTCAGAGACTTGAAGGGTTGGGGTGATATCTCCTCTCCAGTCTGGCTCTGGTTGAAGATCACAGTGAAGGCCAGGAGGAGAACCAATGTTGCGACCTTGGCCTGGAAGAGGGGCGCGCTTTTTTCGCCGAACTTCAGCCGCGTGTTATTTATCAGGTAGATGGCTCCGACTTTCGAGAGCCTCCTCTTCACGTCTTCGGCCAGGCTCTGCATCACCACCGAGTCCGAGTCGCGGTTGTCGTAGGCTGCCTTCGTCTTCTCCGAGAGGTTCTCGTCCAGGTGGGCAAAGAGGTCGGACTTGGACCTTCGGCCCACAAGCTTTGCGCCCAACAGGCCCAGGATCAGGGAGAAGAGGACCGGAGCCGCGGCAAAAAGCGAGGCCTGCCAGTAAAACTTGAAGAAGGCGGGAATCCCCAAAAGAAGGGCGGCGATGTAGATCAAGTTCGCGATTATGCTGGCATTGAGCAGGTATAGGGACTGCTCGAACCATCTGTAGACCCCCAAAAGCCGCCTCAGATCAGCCAGAAACTCGTATGAACTGTCCACGAGATCTATTCAGAGCCCTTACTAATAAGTAGTTTCCGAGTTGAGGGGCTATTGTCGTAATCAGGCCCGTGGGGGCGTGACGTCCTTTCCGGATCATCCGGCTTGAGGTTTCAGATTCGGTCCATTCCAACGGCCGAGACCTTTCTCATCGCTTGATCTGCGGGAGACCTTGTATCAGGTCTTTGGAAGATCTCTTATAGATCCAGGTATCAGGTATAGAGCGAAAAGTAACATTCAATGAACTTAGGTTTATACCCTTTGAAGACCAGACCTATTTCGTAACCTCGGTCGCAGGGGCGACGATACGCCATGGGAAAGTGGGGTAAAACTCGATGATCGACTTCGTGCACGGTTCCTGGGGGAACCGACCTATCAGGATACCCAAGAAAAATGACCAAGATTTCTAGCTTCAACGGGCTGGGCTTCAGGCTCCTGGCGCTGATCCTGCTGGCGGCACAGGTGTTGCTGGGCCCGATCAGTGCCGTCTCCTTCCTCGAGATGGGTGGGGATGCAGACGCTGTCCCCGGTGAAAACGGCAGCACGACCGCGAAGGGTCTGGCAGAGGCCTTAGCCGCCGGTGTCTGGATCGCGCCCGATGGAGGGGATAACGTCTCAGAAGGCTTGAGAGAGACCCTTCTCTCCCTCTCGGGGCCCGCCCGGATCTTGAGAATCATGGTCCAGGAAGAGGAGGTTTCGGAGCTCGGGTACATAGGAACTTCAGATGGCGTTTTGGTCCTCTGGCCCGACATCACCGAAACCCTCCGTTTGATCGCTCCCTTCGACTACCGGGAACGGCCCTGGTACCTGGAGGCCGCAAGGGCGAATGAGACGATCTGGACCAAACCTTACCTGAACCAGAGCACCGGGAATTTGGCCATCACCTGCGCGACCCCGATATCGGTTGGGGGGAACCTGACAGGGGTAGTGGGGATGGACGTATCCCTGGCCGAGCTCGATTCCGATCTTGCCAACATATATTCTGGTTACCCCTTCCTTTTAGACGGTCAAGGGGTTGTGGTTATGCGGCCTGACATCTCAGAAGCATTCCTGTGGGAGGAGATCCAGGCTCCTGGTAGCCTTCTTGATTCCAAAAACTCGGAACTTGCCGAATTGGCTGAGGCCATGGTCCGGGGCGAGAACGGAACATCATTCGTCCGTCTGGGCAAGGGCAGCGCCAGGATCGCCTACGCCCCACTTCCTTCGGTTGGCTGGAGCCTGGCAGTGACCTCCGGAGATCAAGAACTGGCCGCGGCCAAGGCATCCCAGTACGATCAGTTATTCCGTCGGATCTCGGGCCAGACTGAGATTTTGGCCCTTGAAACCGGCGAAGCCCTGAAGGATCGAGGGCGAGTGGCGATGATCACGTCTGCAGGTCGTCAGGACGGCGAAGGGAAGGGGGCCGGGGCGACAGCGACCTTGCCTTTGATAATCACAGCGGCCTTATCCGCCATTCTGGCGGGCGTGATCGGATTTCGAGCAGGTCGCAACACCCTCGGGCCGATGGTCGATAATGTCGCGAGGGCCCTTGAGGGAATCGGCAGAGGAGACCTCGACTCGAAGATCCAAGGAGACGGTTCGAGAGGAATGAGAGCTTTGGGCAAGGCCTTCGATGAGATGACCATTGATCTGAAAGATCAAATCTCCCTTATCGAGAAAAGATCATTCGAGGCGGGTAGGTCCGAAAAGGAGCAGGAGGTATCCGAAGAGGTCAAGCGATTCCTCTTGCCGGAGAGGATACCCCAGGTTGAGGGGTACCAGGTGGCCACGTTATCTCTCGCCGAGGGTCGTGAATGCTGCCACTTCTACGACGTCTTCGAGATGGAAGAGGCGAAGGCGGTTGTGGTGATGGCCGAGATCTCGGGCAAGGGCCTATCCGCTGCGATGGTGGCAGCTCTAACCAGAAGCCTGATCAGGGCAGCCACCCGGAGGTTCGGCGATCCGGCAAAGGCGCTCCGGGAGACTAACCTTCACATAAGCGATAACGTCAAAAACGGGATGATGGTCTCCTGTTTCTGCGGGATGCTCGACCTATCCAGCCACGCCATGAATTACGCCAACGCTGGCCACGTCCCGCCCTTCATCGTCAGCTCTGACGGTTTTGTGGATACCCTGGTCGGCGGCGCGATATCCATGGGCGCTCTCGACCATATCGACCTGGAGATGGAGGGATGGATGATAGATCCCGGTGACGTCCTCGTGATCTACAACGACAGCCTGATCGAGGTCGAGAATGAGAATAATGAGCGGTTCGGAACCGAGAATCTGATCACCCTCGTTAAGGGCAACAGGGAGAGGTCGGCTCAGGACATCATGAAAGAGATGGAAAAGGCAATCCGGGACCACATGGGAAGCCAATCGCAGAGATTCGATCCGGCCGTCATGATAGTGAAAAGATCCGTCTGATGACGGCCGGCCGATCAGAATTTTACCGGTCGGTTTAGAACCGCTGTTCAGACCTGAAGTCGTCTCCGGCGATCTTCTTCACCCTATTGACCAGATCTTCGATGACGAGGCCGTCCATCGAAATTCGGTCGTTGCCTTTGAAGATCTCCTCTCTTACCCGCCGCCCAACAACATCGTCGCAGCCGGGCCGAACTTCGATTATGATGCTTCCATCGGGTGTGGCCGTCCTGTGGCAGAGGTAGTCGAGATCGCCGTCCACTATCCCGACGAGGGGCGTTCCAAGCCTCGTCAGGATGTCTCCCGCGATGGCGGTGGTGTCGTCGCCCACCGTTATCACAACCATCGCACCCTTCGCGTTCTCGAAGGTCTCTTCTGCGGCATGATCTATCAAAGCCGCATCGATGCCGCGACTGCAGATCGACCTTGGGACGTTCTCGGTTCTTCTTATGTCGCCGGTCCTCAGGATCGCGGTCTCAAGATCGATGAAAGAAAGCTTCTCCAGGCCGTGTGCCTTTACCTCAGCTCCGTCGATCTCAGTGATTTTGCCACCTATTGCTGCGATCTCCACCGTCTCCTCAAGGACTCTCGCGACGACGATACCGTTGACGGATACGGTCTCCCCGGGGACGGCCCCCAGAATCTTCCTCCTGACGATTCCCTCTGAAGATTTCGTCCTCGGCTGAAACTTTGGGGCGGCCACCAGCTCCAGTCCCAGGACCTGAGCGATCTTTCCGGCGAAATGGCCCGCTTCGCCCGCCAGAACTGATGCGAAGCCTCCCCCAAAGTCCGCCAGCATAAGAGGCTTATTGGGCTTTGCCCTCGCCGCCACCGTCTGACCGAAGGCGAGGCCCGTCTCTCTGGTCTTGGCCAAGTTCAAAAGGATCACGATGTCGACGGTTGGTTCAAGCCTTCGGACTGACCGACTCGGCATCTGCCTTCTCGTTATGTCGATCCGATCCTCCAGGGCGGCGTCGATGACAGCGACTCGTCCCATCGTCCCTCCGAGGACCACAGTGACCGACCCCAGATCTGCTAGGCGGTCTAGGGCCATCTCGGTGCATCCCGAGTCGATCACCTCGGGACCGTGAACAACGACCCCGATCTTATCCGCCACTTTCGACGCTCTCATCTTCCATCTTTACCGATTTCATCCTCTCTTCTTCCGCCTTCATCCTCTCTTGCATCTCTTCCAGGGTCCGGGCCCCGATCTCCCTCCTCTCAGGCATCTTTTCGATCGGTTGCAAGGTGCTCAGGTGGTAGTAGAGCCCCGTCGAATCCAGGAGCGCCCACTTTTCACCATCCTCTTCGGTCTTCAGGACCTTTACAATCCCCACGGTCCCTGTCCCGCCGTACCTGACGATGCTCCCTTCACTGATCTCCTCTGACATTGTCCAGCGTCACCTCATATCAGCTTCTTCGTCAGTACTTCACCGGCGAAGTTTTTAATCTCTGCCCCACCGGGGATCGAGAAGACCTCGACTCCGTCGAACTCGGATGTCCCGCAGAGGACGTCCTGTTCAGGGTGGGTCCCGGCCTGGATGTCGCACTTTATCCTCGTCTTCTCCCCTACAGATACCACCGTCTTCAGCCTGGGAGAGGCCGGATGGCCTTTGGGAAGGACTATCAGGGGAGAATCCATCTCTCTGATCTGGTAGAGGGTGCACATCAGACCCCTTCTCGCCTTTTCTCCGACTTCGAAGGTTGATGCAACCAAAAGGTCGTCTTTGTCGGTGAATATCACAATCTCCTCTGATTCTGTCTCTAGATAAAAAAAGTGGCCGAGGGTCCTGGCCAGGGCCAGGGTCCCGGTCTTGCCGCAGAGGTAGGCGATCTCGCCGTCTTCCAGGGGGATTTTCATATTCTCATCACTCAACGAGCTTTACGTTTCTGGATTGGCAGGAAGGACATCTGGGCTTTCGGCCCATGCCCTTAAATTTGTTCCCGCAGTCCTCGCACATGTAGCCTTTTGATGCGAGCGATTCAACGTCGCCGATATCTGGTCCGCCTCCAACGGTACACATGGGACTTTCACCTCCTATTCCTCTATTTCCAACGGCTCTTATTTAAATGAGGTGGACGCGAGGTTCAAATTCATCATGCTGTCCCCTAGTGAAGGGCGTGTTTTTATGATTAAAAAAAGCCAACGGAGTTCAAGTTCCGCACGAAGTTCGGTGAAATCGCGCCGCTGCGGCTTGAAGGTGATTTCGCCGGTTTCCGGAGAAATCATCCGGATTTGAAGTCTCTTTCGCCATCTTAATGACGATCCTCTGTGTAGAGTAACAAGCATTGTTTTTCGCAGGGTGTGCTGCCATGAGCCCGGATCGAGCGAGGGTTCTGAAGGTGGGTCCTGAGGGTGAGTTGGGATAAGAGGTGGCCCGTTGTCCACTGGATGGGCAGGGACCATATCCATCTGGGATATGGTAGAAAAAGGAAAAAAGTCCCGAAAAATACTGATATAAAAAATTCTCAAAAATGGATCTGATTCGATCTTATTTGGACGATAAAACGACCGTATCTGCCTTTTTGAGAATTTAAATTCATATTTCTTCTAATTAACTTTGTCTTACATATGGAATCTTCAGAAAACCTTTAAATATTCGGATCGCGCTATTATTAGCAGGAGGTTGAATCAATATGGAGGAAACGATTGCGACTCCGAACATATGCGTCTATCCTGACGAGGCTGCGGAGACGATGAACATCGAAATTGAGCTGCCTGGGATGGAGAAGGAGAACATCAACTTCAACATATACGAGAACGGCTTTTATATGGTCGCCAAGAAGAAGGGGCTGAAGTACATGGCATCCTACGCCCTTGCGAGCCCCGTGGAGCAAGATCGTGCTGTGGCCAAGTATGCAAACGGCCTTCTCACCGTCAAAGTCCCCTACAAAAAAGCCCTCTTCGACAAGGGCGTTAAGGTGGATATCGAGTAAATTTTTGGACTCCTTTGAATTAAAACCAAAATCTCTCTTTTATTTTTAATCATGACGATTTTTCGAGTATGATCAAACCAAACGACATTTTATATATTTGTAATACATTTAGAATTACTAATTATTTTGAATCATGCTGAGATGATCAAAGACTTCTGCTGATGATTGGTTCGGTGATAATGTGAAATTAAGCGGCAATGCCGCCTAAGTTGGCAGATTTCAGGTTTGATTTTAATATTAATCTTATTGAATATAATATCGGATTTTATAATTTTTTTTAATTCCCCCTATCAGCATGCCTGATCGAGAAGTGGACAAGATGTTGGATATGAAATATTATATATTCAACCCAACAATACTCATAACGTGGAAACAGTTATATCGGATTAAACGCAGGTTATGATTAAACGGAGGGAGGCATTGACCCATCATCACCAACTGAGACTGGTCTGCTTGCTGTGGATCAGCGTCGCTTTCTTATCGCTGGTAGCGTCAGCTCAGGACGTGACCGACGTTACAACTTCTCCGATGGATGATAAATTAAGCCTCGCCTCCGGTTATGTCGTTCCCAGCGCCTCGGCGCTTCCCGGCGAGGCGGTAGCGAACACAGTTGCGCCCGCGCTTGGTCCTGGAGTGGATTACACCAGCATCCAGGAGGCGATAGACAACTCAGATCCAGGCGGCATCATATACGTCCAAAGCGGGACATACGACGAGGTTGTGACAGTAAACAAGCCCGGTCTATCCCTCAAGGGGATCGATTCCGGGGACGGAATGCCCGTCGTCAGCGGTGACGGGGTCAAGAGCACCGTCACTTTGAGCTCAGACGGCTGTGTCCTCGAGGGCTTTGTGGTCATGAACTCGGGCAACCCTCACGCCGGAGTCTGCGTAATATCGAGCAACAACATCATTTCTGGCAACACCATCATGAACAATCGTGGATACGGCGTTAACTTCACATCTTCAGGTGAAAAAAATACACTATGGGGAAACGAAGTCAAGGGCAACGGATTCCATGGGATCAGCCTCCAGAACACTTCTAACAACAACATCACGGCCAACAACGCCAGTTACAACAACTTGAGCGGCATCAATCTTGAAAATTCGACCTACAACAACGTCTCGAACAACACCGTCGCCGAAAACGAGGTTCATGGAATCTCGCTCTTCAAATCCGACTACAACGCCATCAATGGGAATGTGGCCAACAACAACAAAGAGCGTGGAATCGAACTTTTGGATTCTGAGGGCAACACCTTTGAGAAGAACATAGTCCTAGATGTCGGAAAGAGTGTCTCTCCCCAAGAAGGCATATATTCGACGGTATTCAGGTTCGTTATCAATGTGACAAACTCCGGTCAGGTGGATCTTGATCCGGTGATCGTGTCGGACAGGCTATCTCCCTCCCTGGTTTACGTTGGAAGCAATCGTTCCGGCGATGTCCGAGGCGATGAGATCATTTTGAACATGGGGCAGCTGAAAGCTGGACAGTCCAAGTCCGTTGAGCTTTTGGCCCGGGTCAATGGCACGCGGCTTGGTAATATGACCAATTGGGCGAACGTCACCGGTGTGTCTTCAGATGGTGTCAAAGCCTATGATAAGGACTTCATAGATGTGAAAGTCAGGAGAATCCATCCTGGTGATGATATACAGAAGTATCTCGATTCTGCAGTCTCTGGAGACATATTCGAATTGGAGAGCGGAACTTATCGTGGGAACCTGGTGGTGAAAGTTCCGAACATAACGTTGAGGGGGATTGACACCGGTGGCGGCCTCCCTGTTCTGGTCGGTGATGGTGTCGGAACCACGGTCACCCTGTCTAGCAGTGCGGATATGTGTGTGGTTGAGGGGTTCGTAGTCACGGGTTCCGGGAATCCCCACTCCGGGATCGGCGTTTTCTCAAATGGCAACCAGATATCTGGCAATACCGTCAGAAATAACGCTGGTAACGGGATATACCTCGCCTCTAATGGCAACGACGTAAGAGACAACTTGGTCAGAGACAACGGTTTCTGCGGCATTTCCCTCGTGTCTTCAGGCCACAACGCCATCGAGGAAAACGAGATCAGAGACAATAAACAAGAAGGCATCAAGCTGGCTTCTTCCTGCCAGAACAGTGTCAAGTACAATACAGTATTGTATAACGGTTTATGTGGTCTCTGCCTTGAATCTTCCGATAAGAACATCATTTTTGAGAACGACCTCAGTGACAATAATCAGGACGGCATCAAGCTAACGTCTTCTTTCAGACTGAATAATATATCGAGTAACATCATAACCAATAACAAGATGCGAGGCGTCAATCTGGAATCTTCCGGTGGTAACATCATAAAGAGTAACCATATAACCGAAAACTCCCTGGAAGGGATCAGTCTCTCTAATTCAAACGAAAACAGAATATACCTCAACAATTTCGTGGAAAACACCAGAAACAACGCGGTTTCTTCTTCAAACAACTATTGGAACTCCCCTGAACGCGTGACTTACTTACACAACGGGAAAAAGTACACCAACTTCTCGGGCAACTACTGGTCAGATTATAACGGAACCGATCTCTTAGGTGACGGGATCGGCGATACGCCCTACGAGATCGAAGGCGGGTCTGAAGTGGACAAATATCCGCTTAAGGCCCAAAGGAAGACTACCATCACGGTCTGTAAGGGTAAAGGCTGTGATTTTTCCAAGATCAACGACGCCATCAAAGTAGCCCCTGTTGGAGCAACTATACGTGTAGAAAGCGGCACTTATAATGAGTGTGTAGTCGTGGACAGGAGGCTTACCTTGAGGGGAGTTGGTATGCCTGTGATTAACCCCGATGTTCTCGGAAGCGCGATCACCTTGAGCGC
>DUKF01000044.1 GCA_013329455.1 Methanotrichaceae archaeon
CTATATTTGACACAAAAAACCATATGATAACGAATTTTATATGTGCAATGACTCGCTTTTATCAGCTCGATCATCCATACAGAATACGCAACAATCCTTAAGTCGTTTTCTTGACCATCCCAACCGCAGCAAGCTGCGGGGTATTCAATTCAAAATAATGCGACGTTCTATGCTACCAACTCTGTCGCTATTAAATTTCTTGTTACTTAATGGTTCGAGTTCCTGCGTCTGTTCATCTACTCCAAAAAAATAAATTTTGAAAGGATTATCATTTAGTTTATTTTTCAAATCAGTAGCAATTCGTTTTGGGATATCTTCATTTTTGCCAACCATATAGTCACGGGATTTAAATTCAATTATCTTGGCCTCGTTTTGCGCAACTTTTAATGACCCATATGATGGCCTAGATATATCTGCAAGAATTTCACAATCAAATTTATCAAAAAATAATGAGATAGGTTTGTCATTATTTACTTTATTAAGAAGATGGAAGATTGAATAACATAATGATCTGTCTAATAACACATCCCGTATTTGTAAAGAATTGTAATAATTTATTAGGGATTCTATTAATTTACTTTGTTTAACTTCATTAAATAGATCCATTGATCCAATTTGCAAAGGTCCATTTGTCGGAGAAAACATCTTCATTCCAGCATGAAATATCCTGATGGGGTGTGTATTTAAGAATCTCGTGTATATCTCTCCCAAGAAACTCTCTCTGAGTTGGATAACGGTCCCAGAATTTATTTTGCTAGCAAATAAAACATATATACTAGAATTTGTTTTTAATATATGAGTTTGTTCAACACCTGATACTAACTTTACTACGCTGTTGGCATCATCGATGAAAGGAGTAATTATTGGATCTAGTGAGCTAATGAGTTTTTTATACTCATTCTGATAAAAGGTCAATTCATATTGTCTCGCGAGGTATTCTTGCAAGAAATCTTTCATAGAAATATATCGTTTCCTACCAACTCTTATCTGTCCAATTTGTAACCTCTGAATGGGAGTTGAAAAAATTAATTGATTTTTTTCGATTTCAAATTTGCCTTTTTTATTAATAAATAAATCCTGAATCTCATCATCTGATAGCTCTAAAGAACAGTGCATCCCATCAATATCTGCATATATTCTATTTTTACCGCCCAAATCATAAAACGCATCTCTTTCTGGAATCCCAAGCCAAGTGACAAAAGACTCTGAAGGGTAGTGTTCGTAATAGTACACATCAATCGAATCTTTCTCCTTTATAAAAAATACAAAACGATCGACGTTGTCTTTATCTAACATTCTTCTTACAACTTTCCATCCTGGTGTAATGGTATCTTCTCTGCCCCTGCTGTGGCAAACAAGTAAACTACCATCAGAAACTATTGAAATAACGTATTTATTTTTCTCCCTCATGCGTGTCATCATTGAATTTGTAAAATCATTTAGAAGATACTTAAGTTTAACATCCAGATCTTGCGAAACATCGTATAATATGTCGGTTACCCACTCTTTGCAATTATCATTTAGTTCTAAATTGTTAAAACACCGCTGCTTGCCGATCGCCTTTAGCGATGAGATTACGTTCAGAATATTATCTTTATCTATATTTCTAGTAACCTCTTCTCCAACAATCTTAGTTTCATTAATTTGTTTTGAATATACGTACATGGCACCCAAATGGACTTCGCGGTTTTCTTCAGAAAGGCCCATTTGGCTTGATTTCAGCGATCGTAGTGAGCCATTTTTTATATTATTTGCATTTCCAGAATTGCTGCTTGTTTCGCCCATGAGCCGCACCACATTTTCATATAATTATCACTTCACACGACGGTGCTGCGTCCAGCACATAACCGCATCGTAGGTACTCCTGCTTAGTGGACGTAAAGCTACCATGTGAGGATTACAAGTATGTGAACACCTAACTATAAAAATTAGCAGGTAAGAGAACTCACTCTAGAATCTCCTCAAGTGCTGACTTCAGATTCTTGTAGGTCGCCTGGATGTGCTCGGGGATGACCCTCGTGTCCGCGAAGACCGGCATGAAGTTGCAGTCGCCTGACCACCTTGGAACTATGTGGAGGTGGATGTGGTCTGCTATTCCTGCCCCCGCGCACTCGCCCATGTTGATCCCGATGTTGAATCCGTCGGGGTTCATCGCCCTTTTCAGGATCTCGACCCCGAGGTCGGCTAGTTCCAAGAATTCGGTCCTCTCCTCTGAGCTCCAACCAGTGAGGGTCGAGGTGTGGCGGCGGGGAACCACCATCAAATGGCCGTTGTTGTAGGGGTAAGCGTTCATGATGATGAAGTGGTACCGACCCCGGTGGAGTATCAGGTTCTCTTCGTCCCGATCCTCCTCAACCTTCTCGCAGAAGATGCAGCCGCCCGACTTATCGCTGAGGATATAATCCATCCTCCAGGGTGCCCATAAAGTCTTCAAGATCTCCTCTCCTCAAAAACGACCTTTCTTCCCACCACTTTGGGCCTGCCCTCGATGAAGAGCTTGAGCGCCTCGGGGTAAGCCCTGTACTCCGCCTCCTGGACCCTCGCCTTCAGTCTCTCGTGGGTGTCGCCCTCCTCCACCTTCACGGGAACCTGGTGGATTATGGGTCCGTGGTCGACGTCCTCGTCCACCAGATGGATCGTCGTCCCTGTCCACTTGACACCGTAGTCGAGGGCCTGCTGAAAGGCGTCAAGACCCCGAAAGGCCGGGAGAAGGGCAGGATGAATGTTGATCGTCCTGTTCTTGAAATGCCGAATGAAGGCAGGAGATAATATCCTCATGTATCCTGTGAGGACCACGAGATTGACGCCCGCGCGGTCCAGATGGTCCATGAGAACCTCGTCATACTCGGCCCGGGAGAGACCCGATGGATCAAAAAAATGGGCTTCGATTCCCTGCTCGCGGGCTATCTTCAGGGCCCCCGCATCCTTCTGGTCTGCTAGGACGATAGCAACCTCTGCGGGCAGATATCCCGAGCGAGCAGCCTCGACGATGTACCTGAGGTTCCCTCCGCGGCCAGAGGAGATGACCCCGATCCTGGTGGCCAATGCCAAAACGCTCCGGGAAGAGCTCGACTTCACTTCGCGAGGGTGATCTCGATGGCCGAGACGTTCGTCTCTCCACGATCGGTATTCAGGGTCTCGGTGGATATCTGGATGTCCTTGACGTTGACATCGCCCAAGAACCGGCTTCTTGAGACCTCTGCAACGTCCACTGCCCTTGATATCGCTCGTCCCCTGGCCATTATCCTCACTGCACCAGCGCCGCTGTTAAACTGAGTGACTACCGCCAGTACGTAGTTCATCACTGGTTTGCTGCCGACGAATACTACATCATCTTCTGCCATGTACCATCACCACTTTGGAACTTTTGGAACTAACCGCTCTGAGGTTGTTGATAACGATCGTTTACTACATAAAGTTAATGATTTGGTCAGAGATATCTCCCTCTCGCCTCGATCTCCTTGACCCGCTTTAAAACCTCTTCAGCCCGGGTGTAGGTTTTGGCGTACCCCCGACCGAAAGCTTCGATGAGCATCTCGGGCCGGTCGTGGGTGCTCTTCACAGTCTGAAAAAATACGTGGACATCCACCCCCTGGGCCTCGATGTTCTTGTCGTGAAAGGCAAGGCCGAAGTCTATGAAATATATCTTCTCACCCTTGAGGATCATGTTAGAAGTGGTGAGGTCGCCGTGGACGATGCCGCAGGCGTGGAGCCTTCCGACCAGTCCCCCCACATTTTCAGACAGTTTCGGGTCGATAACCTCCTTCAGCTTGACACCCTCAACGTACTCCATCGTGAGGCTGAACTGGTCGACGTCGAGGACGATCGGCGTTGGAACCCCGCACCTCCTCGCCTCAGAGATTATCCGAGACTCCATCACAGTCCTCTCGCGCCTGATCTTCTCGTCGAGGGCCCGCATCCTGTAGCCCTTCGGCTTCCTCCACTTCGTCACCCGGTCCCCGTCCAGGGTTATTATCGCCTCTGCGCCTCTGCCGATCTCCTCAGCCACCACCTTTCACCTCCAGCCTCTTCCACGCCTCGACCAGTCCCAGACAGCCAGTTATCATCATATCTCCTCCCGGGGCCGCTGAGACCACGGGACCCAATTTTCCGAGCAGGCCAGATCCGAGGATCCTCTCCCTGTTGGGTCCGGTCACCACCACCGATCTGATCTTTCTGGCCCCTGGAGCCTCCACCACGTGGGCCCCGTGGCCACCGTCCTCGAAGACCTCGCGATTCGTCAAAGTACCCTGGCAGAGCCGCTCCGAGAAGCGGAGAAGCTTATCTGCCGACAGAGCCGAGGTGTGGTGCTCGAAGAGAGCCGTGATCCTCTCGTCGGCCACCACCGCCCCGATGGTGTGGCCGTTTCCCACGTTCAAAACCAGGGCGGGCTCTGCGAAGCGGGGATCGAGGGCTGCACCAAAGATTGCAGCCGGGCCGGTGTCCATGATCACCGTGCGAAAACCCGCACGATCCAGCATCTCTTTGAGAGCGCCCATCCGATTGAAGAGAGGCGGAGGGTCGAGATAGGCGAAGGACCGAAGGTCTCCCCCGGAGTCGAGGATCCTCGCCATCTCCTCGAACCTCACGATACGGTTGCTCCTGTTGGGGGAGTAGCCGTGATCCTGGACGGCAAACACCGCGTCCTTTGGCATATCAATGCCGAACCTCTCAAAAGTCTCCTTTATGCCGGGAAGGTCGATGTCCGCCATCTCCACCACCTCGGCTTCTGGAGGAGCATCCTCAGTGATCACAACCCCCATCTTCTTGACCCTCTCCAGGTCGTCGTTGAAGGTCAAGGCCGCCTTCGGAGTGGCGAAGACTCGAAGGCCCGCCTCAATCTGCCTTTTTGCAGCCCGACCGGAGGCACCGCCCCCCATCGTCGTCCCCACGAGAAATACGTCCCTTCCCCGAAGCCTCGCCCGATCGATCCATTTTCCCACGATCACCGTCTGGCTCGGCATCACCATCTTGGCCGAGTTCTCGATTGGCACCCCCTCTTCACAGAGGAGGATGTCCTGGGTTCCCGCGCCCACGTCCACCGCCAGAAGCGCCATGGTGGGCCAATCGGCCTTCTGAGATAAAACCGTTGGGAAGGTGGAGAAGAGCTTTATCCTTTTGGAACGAATAATAGACCATGATCATCGAGGTCGTCGTTGTGAGCACCTCAAGGCACGAGAGGTTCGGAGACGTCGGGAACCCTGAGGAGGCCGACGACCTCTCGGGACGGGCTATCCTGGACCGGCTCACGGGCGCTGGCCGCAACTTCACTTACCGGCTAATCCCAGACGGGGTGGAGGCTGTAAGAGAGGCGATCCTAGCCTCAAAGGCCGATGCTGTCGTCCTCTGCGGCGGCACGGGCCTCGCCCCAAAAGACCTGACCATCGAGGCAGCCGAGCCCCTCTTCGATAAGACGATCCCCGGCTTTGGAGAGGTATTCAGGCTGAAAAGCCTCGAGGATGTGGGGACGAGGGCGATCCTCACCAGGGCGTCGGCCGGGATAGTCCGTGGGATTCCCGTCTTCTGCCTTCCGGGCTCGCCATCGGCGGCGCGGCTCGGGATCGAGCTGATCCTAACCGAGATAGATCACATACTCCACCATATTTCAGAATGACAAAATTATAATACGTTTTGAATTTGATGGAAAAGGGTGCAGTGATCCTTTTATAGAGGGAATCTCTTTAGTAAGAACGGTAAACTGCCGCGTAGGTGACTTGCATGGAAACAGAGATTCCGGTGCGGGATATAATGGCCCGACCTGTGATCACCGTCGATTCCGAGGTTGATGTGGTGAAAGCTGCGAACAAGATGTTATCCGCAAACGTGGGCAGCTTGATCGTGATTCACAAAGACCAGCCGATGGGAATCATAACTGAGCGAGATCTGGTCGGAAAGATAGTTGCAAGGGCCGCAAATCCAAAAGACGTAAAGGTGGGCGAGGTGATGTCCTCACCCCTGATCACCGTCTTTCCAGACATCAGCTTGAGCGATGCTGCCATAAAGATGCTCAAATCGGGGGTGAAGAGGCTCCCGGTGATATCGGGCGAGGGCAAACTCGTGGGCATAATCACCGATACTGATCTAGTCTCCGGTTCGGCCTCGATTGGCATGGGCGAGATCCTGAGCCACCTTATAGAGATGCATCGGGATAGCGTCCATTTCGAAGAGCAGAGGGAGATGATAAGGGGGATCTGCGAGCGGTGTGGTCAGATCTCCGACTCTCTGGAAGCGGTCAACGGCGAGCTGCTCTGCTGGAGCTGCAGAGACGGGAATAAATGAACATTTTGGAATTTTCCGGACTTGAGCAGGAGGGCGTAATATGGGAATTTTAGTTGGAGAGATCATGTCAAAGGATCCGGTCAGCGTGGAAGAAGGCGACTTCGTGACCCGGGCGCGGCAGCTGATACGAGACAACCAGCTGCGAGGCTTGCCGATACTGAACGGTGAGGGACATGTAACCGGGATAGTCACAGACCGGGATATGCTGAAGATAGCGTCGACCCGTTCGAACGTCACGGTCTCCGGTTTCTCTGTGGAGGCACCTCTAGTCACCACAGAAACGGATATCGTGGAGGCAGCGAAGTTCTTGCTCTCGGCCAACTACGCAATACTGCCCGTGGTCCGGTCTTCAGGAGACCTACGTCTCGAAGGTGTGGTCAGCCCCATTGACATCTTCAAGAAGATAGACCCCGAAAAGTTGGCCAGCAAAAAGGTCAAAGAGGTAATGAACACCGATACGAAGACCTGCAGCCCCAAAGAATCGGTGACGAAGGTCTGGGACGCCATGGTTGATTCCGACTTCACCGGGATGCCCGTTTTGGACGAAAAGGGCAAACCATTTGGGATGATCACCCGTTTCGACATATTGAAGAGAGGCGGTGCCCGGATAGGCAAAGACACCAAGGACGTAATGAAAGTGGAAAAACTGATGAGCACACCCCTCTACAGCACGGGTTCAGAGGCCAGCCTTCGCGATGCCGCAAAGATGATGCTGGATCGCGAGATCGGCAGGATATCGGTGGTGGACGACGGCAAGCTCGTCGGAATAATCGACAGATACGACGTTATCGAAGCCATCTTTGGTGAGGGACAATGAAGAGACTATCAGAGGATCGGAAGGATTCCAAGATCAGGATGCCAGGAGCGATGGACAGGGGACCGGTCCAGTTCGATTCCAGAGCTGCCAAGCGCACAGGAGACGTTCTCACCATTGCAACTACTGAGGTGGTGACGGCACCGCCCACCACCACCATAATCAGCGCAGTCAAGATAATGACGTCTTACGGCTTCGGTAGGTTGCCGATAGCCGATGCGGGAACCCGGCGGCTCCTCGGCGTCGTCACCAGCGTCGACGTCGTCGATTTTCTCGGCGGCGGCATAAGACACAACCTGTTGAAAAAGAAGTATGAAGGAAACATCCTCGCAGCCATCAACGCCGACATCAGAGAGATCATGAGCCCCAGGCTTTTATCCATCGGCGAGAAGTCCTCCGTCGAAGACGCCCTAAAGTTGATGTACGAAAAGAACGTGGGCGGTCTGCCCGTGGTTGACGAGGAGACCAGAATAAAGGCCCTGATCACGGAACACGATTTCGCAAAGCTCTTGGCCGGGGTGAACACCGGCATCAAGGTCGAGGAATTCATGAGCCCGAACGTGGTCACCGCCAACGGTCAGATGTCAATCGAGAAGACCACCAAAATGATGGTTCAGCAGGGCGGTTTCCGAAAGCTCCCTGTGGTCCAGGACTCCATCCTGATAGGGATGGTCACCGCCTCGGACATAATGAGGTACCTTGGAAGCGGCGAGGCTTTCGGAAAAGTGGTGACCGGCGACATCGGTGAGGTCATGAGCCAGCATATAAAGATCCTGGTCCGAAGAGACCTCGTATCCACGGAGAAAGAGGCGGACCTCGGCGGGGCGGCAGAGACGATGATGGAGAAGGGCATCGGAGCCCTGCCGGTAATGGAGAACGGATCGCTGGTGGGCATCATAACCAAGAGAGACTTCATCAGGGCATTTGCGGAGGAGAAACGAGGGATCATACCATGAGCAAGGTAAAGGATTACATGCAATCTCCCGTCTACGTCATCGACAAGGAGGAGCCTGTGCAGCGTGCGAGAAATTTGATGCTCAAACACTATATCAGCAGGCTTCTCGTGATGGACGGAGACAAGCTGGCGGGAATTGTCACCAAACACGATATATCACACCGTCTGAGCCAGGCCGCTCCGGAGTGGCGGAGGCGTCCGATCAGCAAGGTCCCCGTCAAGCTGGTGATGACCGACCGTCCCATCACCATATATCCCGGGGCCACCGTGGAACAGGCCGCGGTGATCATGGACGAGAACGGAATAGACGGCCTGCCCGTGGAGAGGGATGAAGGAGAGATCGTAGGGATCGTAACATCAAGAGATCTCGTCACCTACTTCGTCGAGAAAAATCCCGATTCCAAGGTGGGCGACCTGATGTCCAAGGGCGTCATCTGCGTCCATAGGCATCACACTCTCGATCACGTCCTTGGGGAGATGGTCGAGAACGGCGTTGACAGAGTCGTGGTCTGCGAGGACAACGCCACCCCCGTTGGAGTGGTAACCCATACCAATCTCGCGATCTCGGGAATCTCCGACTCCAAAGACGAGCTGAAGAGCAAGAACATCAAGATGACGAGAAAGGAGAGCACCGCTGGAAGGAAGGAGTACAGGTACGTAAAGGAGGTCCCCCTGGTGGCCGAGGACATAATGTCCTACCCGATTATTTTCACCAACCCCGACGTCGAGGCCGTGGACGCCGCCAAGATCCTCCTTGATAAGGAGATATGCGGCCTGCCAGTGATGGACGAGGAGAAGGTAGTGGGGTTCTTCTCGACCCGCGATATAACCGTGGAAGTGGCGAGGTGGTCTTAACCATGAAAGTAAAGGAGATAATGTCGACACCGGTGACGATAGACAAATCGGAGAGGATCGCGCACGCTCTGGACGTCATGGAGAAGCATGATCTTCGAAGGCTTCTGGTCACCAACGACGGCAAGCTCAGCGGTACAATC
>DUKF01000046.1 GCA_013329455.1 Methanotrichaceae archaeon
ATCGTCCGAGAACGTCTTGAGAGGCTCGTCGACCTGGACGAGAGGGGCGTCCTCTCGGCACGGGGCAGAGGGATGATGCAGGCCCTCGACTGCGAGAGCGGCGATCTCGCCGCCGCGATATCGACCCTCGCCTTCAAGAATGGCCTCATCATGGAGACCTCAGGCTCCGAGGACCAGGTTCTCAAGTGCCTAATACCTCTCACCATCAACTACGATGAATTGAAGCGGGGCCTTTCCATCCTGGAGGAGTCTGTCATCGAGGCCCTGTTGGAGATCCCGGATAAAGCCCAGAAAAAAGACGAAGAGAAGCTCGGGATGAAGGTTCTGGCATGATCGTGAGAAACCTAGAAGAGGCGGAGAAGGTCGACCGGCGCGTGGTGGCCGAAAACTGGGAGAGCACCCGGCTCCTCCTGAAGGGGGACGGGATGGGCTTTTCCTTCCACATAACGACGATCTATCCGGGGACCGAGACCCACATCTGGTATAAAAACCACCTCGAATCAGTCTACTGCATGGAGGGCGAAGGAGAGGTGGAAGTACTGGCTGGAAAAAAGAGCGACAGCAAAGCTGAAGGCGAAAACGGTGGAAATGGCGGAAAGATCCACAAGATCACACCTGGCACGATCTACGTTTTGGACAAGCACGACCGCCACCTCCTCCGGGCCAAGACCGCCCTCAAGCTCGCTTGCGTCTTCAATCCGCCCCTCCACGGAAAGGAGGTCCACGACGAAAACGGAGTCTATCCCCTCGAAGCGGAAGAGGTCGCAGACTGAAGGCTCGTGGCCGTCAAGGCTCCCCCCCAATTTTTATATTATTTCAACATACAAATACGATTTGCATATTCGTCCACAAGTACAGCCCATCTTGTGTTCTATCCACATTATATACAGGGCATTTTTATATATAACTTCATGATTTTAAAATATAAAACTAATCAAAAAACATAGAAAAACTTAACATACATTGATACGAAAATAAATGCAGATCGATATTGAATGTCAAAACGAGGTTTTAAATGATTTCTGAGTGTGGAAATGTCAAAGTTAAAGTTAGAAACTTATCAATGATCTTCGGAGAGCGGCCGGAGGAGGCGTTACAGTATCTTAAAGAGGGGCTGACCAAAGACGAAATTTTCGAGAGAACCGGTCAGATCGTCGGCGTTTACGACGCCAGCTTCGACGTTGCCAAAGGTGAGATCTTCGTTCTAATGGGCCTTTCGGGCAGCGGCAAGTCCACACTCCTTCGGTGCATCAACCGGCTCTTTGAGCCTGCGGCAGGAGAGGTGATCATCGACGGCGAGAACGCTTTGGAGATGACGCCCCAGCGCCTGAGGGAAGTCCGGCGGACGAAGCTCGGCATGGTTTTTCAGAACTTCGCCCTCTTTCCCCACAGGACGATTATCGAGAACGTCGCTTACGGTCTAGAGGTCAGAGGAGTTCCCGAAAAGGAGCGGCTTGCAAAGGCAGCTGAGGTTTTGAAACTTGTAGGGCTCGAGGGGCACGAGGATAGCCACCCTTCCCAGCTCAGCGGCGGGATGCAGCAGAGGGTCGGGCTTGCAAGAGGCCTTGCCAGCGATCCCGACATCCTGCTCATGGACGAGGCCTTCAGCGCCCTCGACCCCCTGATACGAAGAGAGATGCAGGACGAGCTTCTCGACCTCCAGGACAAGGTCAACAAGACGATCATCTTCGTCTCTCACGACCTCGACGAGGCGCTCCACATAGGCGATCGGATCGCTCTCATGAAGGATGGGGAAATAATCCAGACCGGGACGGGGGAGGAGATCCTGACAAAACCAGCCGACGAATACGTCGCCAAGTTCGTAGCGGGCGTCAACATGGCCAAGGTCCTGACCGCTGAAGGGGTGATGAAACGGCCCGAGCCCGTCATATTCGTGGACTCGAGCCCCGAATCCGCCCTGAAGCGGATGAGAAAGTACAGGAAGAACTTCGCCTTCGTGACCAACAAGAACGAGGAGTTCAGGGGCGTTTTGAGAGAGCAAGAAGCAAAAGAAGCTGCAGAGAGCGGCAAGAGGGTGGAAGAGGTCTTCTTCCTCGACACCCCTGTATTGTCTCCTGAAACTCCGGTGACGGAGCTGATATCCATTGTGGCGGGAGGCACTCATCCCTTACCGGTGGTGGACGACCGGAGAATACTTGTAGGGATGATCGGACAAACGGCTCTCCTGGACGCCCTGACCCCAGGAGTGACCGAAAATGGCGTTGCCTAGAATCCCCATTGGAGACGGCGTGGAGATTGCCGTAAACTGGGTTGAGTCTCACTTCGGGGGCCTCCTCGACCTCTTGAGCACGGTTCTCGGTGCTCTCGTCGAAGGGCTCAAAGACGTCCTCCTGCTTCTTCCACCCTTGGCGATGGCTCTGGTCATCGCAGCCTTCGTCTGGGCGGTGAGCAAACGAAATTTTAAGATGGCTGCAAGCACCCTTCTCGGTCTGCTTTTGATCGAGAACATGCAGCTTTGGACTCTCTCGATGGAGACTTTGGCGCTGGTGATCTCCTCGACTCTCGTCGCCCTGGTGATCGGAATTCCGGTCGGGATCCTCTGTTCAAGGAGCGACGCTGCAAACAGCATAATCACGCCGATCCTGGATCTGATGCAGACGATGCCCTCTTTTGTCTACCTGATCCCTGCAGTCATATTCTTCGGTCTCGGGAACGTTCCGGGGATGATAGCCACGGTGGTCTTTGCCATGCCCCCAACCATCCGCCTTACGAATCTGGGGATCCGCCAGGTTCCAAAAGATCTGGTGGAGGTGGCGGAAGCCTTTGGGTCCACCCCGAAACAGAAGCTTCTGAAGGTCCAGCTTCCTCTCGCCATGCCGACGATCATGGCTGGAGTGAACCAGTGCATCATGCTCTCCCTCTCGATGGTGGTCATCGCCGCCATGATCGGGGCACGGGGGCTCGGGTACCAGGTTTTGGTCGGCATCCAGAGGGTGGACATCGGCACTGGATTTGAAGCAGGGCTTGCCATCGTGATCATCGCCATGGTGCTCGACCGGATCACCCGAAGCCTGACCGAAGGATGAGAGATATCCGCCCAAAAGTGGTTTATATGAACGGAACGAAACCGCAAAATAGCTATAATTATCCTTAATAATTTGGCCAAATATGGAAAAATGCCTCTTGGATGTGATAAATTGGAAGGAAATCATATAAAAACTCTTTTGATTGTAGGACTGCTTGCAATGATGGCAGTCTTCGTCTCCGGCTGCACCGAAGGCGGCGATTCCGCCGAGACGACGAAGGGCGATGTGTCGATAGGATACGTCCTCTGGGACGGCGAGATCGCCAGCACCAACGTCCTGAAACAGGTCTACGAGAAGGCAGGATACGAGGTCGAGATCATCGCAGTGGACGCTGGACCCCTCTACCAGGGTCTTGCCAACGGCGAGTTCGACCTCACAGTATCGTCTTGGCTTCCCGAGACCCAGAAGAACTACTGGGATATTTACGGGGATGAGATCGATTACGTCGGACCGAACCTCGACGGCTGCAGATGCGGTCTCGTGGTGCCGGCCTACGTCACCATAGACTCCATCGAACAGCTGAACGACTTCAAGGCCGAGTTCGACGGTAAGATCGTCGGGATCGATCCTGGAGCCGGGATCATGCAGAACACCGAGGATGCGATCAAGATGTACGATCTCGACTATGATCTTGAGGCCAGCTCCAGCGCCGGGATGGCGACGGCCCTCAAGAGGGCGATCGACGACGAGGACTGGATCGTAGTCACACTCTGGTCACCCCACTGGTCCTTCAACCGCTGGGATTTGAAGTACCTGGAAGATCCCCTGAAAGCTTACGGGACCGGAGATCATGCCACAACTCTAGCCCGGAAGGGACTGAAGGAAGAGAAGCCTGAGGTTTACGATATCGCCAGCAGGTTCTATTGGACCCAGGATGACATCTCCTCAATTATGATGGACATTGAGAACGGGATGCCAGAGGACGAGGCTGCTTCAAAGTGGATATCAAACAATCCTGACAAAGTCGATGAGTGGATTGGATTGCAGAAGTAAGCGTCTCAGCTTTGAGCCAGTCGGCTTTGAGCCGACATTGTTGGATGGGACGAGTGGCCTGGCCCTTTGGGCCGGGCTCAAACTTCTCTTTTCCAATCTCTTTTCGGCACCATTTCGGTGGCTGATAACAGCGTTCTTTCTCGACTCGGAGAATCCAAATAACCCAACGTTGAACGAGGTCTCCAGCTATCAAGGGGGCCTGATGGACGAGAGACGAAAATCCCCATCATATTTGCGCCGGGAAAGATGATTCGAGCTGCAAAGGTTGCGAACTGGCAGGAGAGCTGATCTGCAGAGAGGAAACAGCTGAACAGCGGTTCTTCGTCCTAAACCAAATTCCCTTCCTGTTCCTATCCCTCTTCGGGATGGGGATGGTTGGGTTCGCGACGGGCATCTGGTGGCCTATCCTGGCATACTC
>DUKF01000262.1 GCA_013329455.1 Methanotrichaceae archaeon
AGCGGGGTGCGCTGTTTGACTTCGTTTCATTTCATCGAACCCTTGCGCCTTGTGGCAAAGCCCGCCACCTGGTTTTTCGCATCTTTCAGATCCCTTTGACATCTCTCGCCCAACAACCCCCCATTTAATCTCACAACTGACTTTCCAGATTCGTTATTTTCCGAACCACTTCTCCCCGAGCCTGTGGTTCGTCTCCATGTTCCCATTTTAATTAATTTTGACTAATCTTCTGATTTGTAATTTCGCAATTACCACCACCTTGCACCTCTGGACTGCCTCTTTCAATTTTTTATCATCGCCAAACTTATATCGCCTCCTGCATCTCGGTAACTCCAGGTGAGAACTCTGCAGTCGTTGAACGATCTTGGGTTAGAGGTATTCGAGGAGATGCTGGACTACGCCGACGAGCTCCAGGTGGGGGTGGTCGAGCTGGAGAACGGGACGGTGGTGGCCGACGCCGGGGTGGAAGCTCAGGGAGGTATTGGGGCCGGAATCTACCTCAGCAGGCTCTGCATGGCAGACCTCGCCGACGTCCAGCCGGTCCCCTACGAGATCGACGGAATCCCGCTCCCTGGGGTCCAGGTGACAACTGACCACCCCGCCATCTCCTGCATGGCCTCCCAGTGCGCCATGTGGCAGATCAAGTCGGGCAACTACTTCGGCATGGCTTCGGGTCCTGCCCGAGCCCTCGCCAGAAAGACCAAGGACCTCTACGAGGCCCTGGAGTTCGAGGAGTACGCAGATGTCGGCGTCCTCTTCCTGGAGTCTGACACCCTCCCCGACAAGGAGGCTGCAGACAAGATCGCTGAAGCCTGCGGCATCGACCCCGCCGATCTGAGGCTTGCGGTCGCCCCCACTGACTCAGTGGCAGGGCTCGTCCAGGTCTCGGCCCGGGTCGTGGAGACGGGGCTACACAAGCTCTTCACCATGGGCTTTGACATAAGGACGATCAAGACCGGTTGGGGCAGGGCACCGATAGCCCCGGTCGTCGGCAAGGCCACTAAATGCATGGGCGCCTCCAACGACGCCATAATCTACGGTGGCGAGACCTACTACACCGTCGATTACGAGCCCTTCGACGAGCTTCTAGGCTACCTCAAGGCGATGCCCTCTGAGACTTCCAGAGACTACGGCGCGCCCTTCTACAAGACCTTCAAAGAGTGCAACTTCGACTTCTTCAAGGTGGATCACAACGTCTTCGCCCCCGCCAAGGTCGTCATGAACGACATCAAGTCGAGACGAACCCTCGTGGCAGGCAGGCTCAACCCCGAGGTCCTCAAAGAGTCCTTCGGCTTTGAAGTTGTGAACAAAGAGAGCTGAAGATGAGGTGACAGGATCGAGATTGAACCTGGGCCGAAAAACCCGGGACTTGAGAATTGAGATAAGGCAGTTTGCCGGAGGGGAGGAAAGATGCGGAGGAGAGGGGGCTGGGTGGAGAGAGAACGAGCGGGCCGCAAATCGGTGCCCCTTTTTTGCCATCTTGACCGGCTCCCCCTATATCGGTCGGATGTTGGCGGTCCCCTTCTCAGAGCAGGTCCTCCTCCTCGAAGATGAACACCTCCTCGATCGTCGATCCGAGGGCCATTGCCACCTTGTGGGCGAGCTTGAGGGACGGGTTGTACTTTCCCTTCTCCAGAAAGAGGATCGTCTCTCTTCTCACCCCCACCAGGGAGGCGAGGTCCGCCTGGGTGAGTTTGTTCCTTGCTCTCAGCTCTTTGATCCTGGTTTTCATAAATCTGCCCCACATTTCATCCCACGTCCCCCGCCATGAGATCCAGAAGTTTCAGTCGGTCGGCCCAAAATAGGAGGAACAACAGGACGAGGGTGAGCCGCCAGGAATAAGAACGGCCATAGAGACCCTATCTTTTTCCCACTCTCGTCCGCCTCAATATCTTCTCCACGACGCCAGAGGCGAAGCGCCATCACTGCGATGATCACAAAGCCCATCGTTATCAGGACCGAGGCATGACCTCCGTCCCTCACTCCGCCTGCCAACGGCAACAGGAGCCCCGCTAGAACCAGCGCCAAAAACACCTTGCACTTCAGGTTCATACCAATCAAACCACCATATTCGAGATCGAAGTTCGAGAATTCCCTCATCACACCATGGCCTCCTTCCGAAAGAGGTACCACTGGAAGATCAGAACACTGAAGGTGGCCACCAAAATGACCATCGCAAGGGTGTTTTGCACTGTCATCGTCAGAACGCCCGCATCGTCCACCACGAAGAGGGCGACCATGACGCCGACGGTGAGGTGCCAGGAATAGACAAATCCGCTGGTTCGGATGTTATTCGTCCGTTCATCCTTATGGGGCTCATCGCCATACCTCAAGTGCCTCACCACTGGAATGATTATAAGTCCCAAACCCACAGGTGCCAGGTAGCAAACGGGTGTTAGGTGTTCCTTGGGCCAGACTTCTAGGAACGCCAGTACGATTCCTGCGAGCAAGAATAGTACTCCTGCCACCATTTGCAATTTATATTTCTGTTTCATACCAACCACTGCATGTTATGTATTTCTAATATAAGGTATATTAATGTTTTGTATATCTAACATTATGTGAGATAACTCTAACTTAATCTGGGCGAGTGAGAGAACCGGCAAGCTCCAGCACCAACCGAAGCTTCATATCAGTAGATAACGGCCTTCTCACGCCAGCGTCCCTGAAGATATCGAGAGCATCTCCTCAGGAGAGCGGAGGGCGTTAGAGGTCGCCGGGACCCAGACCGATTTGTAGTCGTCGCTGTACAAGAAGAACTCTTTTTGTGGCTTTGAGGTTGTGATAATCTCTATGATCAAGGTGTGCGGGTCAGATACCTTCCTCGCAGAGATTCTGCGGTCCCCAGGCCAGATTTTTTCGGTGATATCGGCATCCTCGGCGGTGCAATATCCATTCCAGGGAAAATCGTGATATTCGCAACCGGTCACGTAATCGCCGTCAATGTAATACTCTTGATCGGCAACGCCAGCAAAATAATCCATCTCGTTGCCAATGACCGCGAGCCGCGCCTCCTTCACCGTGCAGTCGGGAACCACTAGGGTCAGGTCGAAGTCGCTGCCGAAGGAGTACTTTATCTGGTGGTATATCCCGGCATCCTTGGCGTAATACTCGGCGGAGTTCCGGGCCGTTGACTTGTTGTAGTCGGAGACGTTCGCGCCTGTGGCGCCTATTATGTCCAACACCCTTTCGATGTCCTCAGAAAGGGCGTCTCTTGTTCCGAGGCTGAAGGGGCGGAGGCTCGTGACGACGATCGTGCCGTCTTTTGAGAGGAAAGCCCAGTCTCTCGTGCATCCACAGTTGCATTCAGAGAACCTCCAGAGGATGTGAGAGTCGTCCTCTTCTGCCACCTCGTGGACCGGTTTTATTATCTCGCCAAGAGCGCTGAGGTTAAAGTCCAAGTTCACCTTCGTCGAGGCTCCGGACCGCAGCTCTGCGACGTCCAGCAACACCCACTCGATCTTCAGGCTCTCGACAAACCCGCTCCGCCGCTTGTATGCGACCTCGGAGCCGGTCCCACCAAGCTCGAAGATCCCTGTGCTTTTGGAGCTGACGTCAAAAGAGGTCGACCAGGTCTCACCAGCCGATATGTCCCCCGCCTCCCAGGTCAGGATCTTTTTGCCCTCCTCGAGGGTCTCAGAGGTGGTCGGAACCGAATAGCCGAAAGCCTCGACCTCTCGGGGAAGGGTGTACATGACCACGACGTCCCTTCCGAGGAGGTTGATCACCTCTTCCCCGATCGCCTCGTAGATCGATTCGAGGGCGGAGCCGTTGCAGGCTTCATAGTACCTGCCCCCGGTTGTCTCGGCCATGTCCTCCAGGCTCTTTCTCGCTTGAGAATCGGCGAGCATCAGCCCTATCGAATAGATCACTACGCCCTCGTCCCTGGCCCTGTCGGCCTGAGACCCGCGCCTCCCGCTCTGCGTGTAATCCCCGTCACCGTCGGATAGGAGGATCACGAACTTTGCGCTTCCATCCGATCCTGCGGTCGAATTCGCCGTCAATAGGTCGATCGCCCCTTTGAGCCCGCGATCCAGGTTCGTCCCCTTATCGCTGTCCACCCTTCCGATCGCTTCCAGAACCTGGGCGAAATTCTCCGTTGGGGGCATGGAAAAGTCGATACCCTCGTTCCAGCTGACAAGGCCCACCCTGTCCTTGGTGGGGTCCATCTTCATGACAAAGCCCCTGGCGGCATCGAGCCTCTTGTTCGAGGGATCGGTCTCTGTCATGCTCGCGGAGCTATCTATCGCCAGGACTACCTCCAGAGGCATCGTCTTTGGCTGGCTCTCTCCAGTGACCGTCAGGGTCACCCTTCCGACCGTGGCCCCCTTTTCCGAACCCGCCGGCCAGATCTGGTCGGGACAGACCTGATGAGATAGGGTCAGGTTCGACGCCGCCTGCCCGAGGCCGATGGCGAGGCTCAAGATCAACGCTGCCAGCAGGATCTGCCTGGGGATCATGGTGAACGTTCCTCTTTTTGTTAGAGGCGACTTTCTTGCGTAAAAAGATATTCTTTATGTGAAGTGATCCAGGGGCGCAAAAACGTCTCTGACCCCCTAAATGCGATTTTTTCAAGGGATCATCTCAAAACCCTCATATAACCCACACGAGTATCCAACCAAAAGTCATGGACCAAGAAAACCACGCCCTCCAATCCGAACCGACCCCCGACCGAGCGCCAATAACCACCATCGACGACCATGGGAACGCCTGTCGCCTTGAGGGCTCGGGCCTCGGACTCTTCGTGAACATCATGCGCATCAGCCAGCACTGGGGAAGGCCCGCTTTATACGAGGACCTCGACGAGAAGATGCAAGCAGAGGTGAGGCTCTGGGCGAAGGCCGAACTGACAGAAGAGGACGATCCAGTGGCCCACAAGGTGAGTGTGTTCTGCCTAAAGTTGATAGAGGAGTTCGAAGAGGACGGAGATCTCTAGTCTTTTTCTTCAGCCCTCTATCTTCACCAGACCTTCCCCGCGAGGCAATACCTGAAGAGGAGCTTCAAAAGGGGCGCGTACTTCGGCTTCATAATCCCAGGGTGACGGATTCCCCTCCAGATGAGCCAGGGGCTGGCGGTGAACTTGAGGCCGGGAAATATCAGGCCGTTCATGGCGGTTCCAAGCCTGCATAGCTCATCGTTGGAGAGGCCCGCAAGGACGTCTCTAGCCTTCAGATGGAGGTCGGAGGCGACGAAGTCTTTTCTCATCCTCGATTCGTACTCGATTTTATTTGTCTCTCCCCGGAGGAACCGGTCGATCGCCTCGGCGGCGATCCGGGCCGACCTCGCCGCAGGGTAGAGCCCACCGCCGGTGAAGGGGTTTGTGAGTCCTCCAGCATCGCCGATCAGGACGGCCCTTCCTTGCTGGAGCCTGGGGGCGATGCCTAGGGGTATCGCGCCCCCGTTCTTCTCGAGGACCTCGCCCTCGATTTTGTACTTCGATATGAAACTCTCCAGGGTGGGGACCGTTCCGAAACAACCAACGTTGGCCGTGCCACGGTCGTTCTTGGGGAAGATCCAGCTGGAGTAGGAGTTGAAGGGGCGAAGGTCGTGGTCGAGGTAGGCATAGATGGCGTCGTCCTCGGGCCAGGTCATCTCCACCTGGGCCGCAGGGACGAGCCGATTTCTCATGCCCATTGACCTTGCGACCCTCGAGGCCGGGCCGTCTGCCCCGATAACGGTTTCAGCTTTGATCGTCTCTCCTCCCTTGAGGCGGACTTCGCCGGATTCGGGGTCGATGCTTTCGACCTTCTGGCCGAGGACGACCTCCGCGCCCGACCGCTCCGCAACCCTCAGAAGATGCTGGTCGAAGCTTGGCCGGTCGAGCATGTAGAGGTCGCCCCTCACCCTGTAGCTCGTAAGGTTGGGGAAGACTACCTGGAGGTAGCGGGCACTTCCGGTAATGAAGTCACCGATCGCCGTCGAAAACTCCGGAAAGCACGCGCTGAAGATTCCCTCTGCGCACTGCTTGGGAAGGCCCACCACCTCCTTTCTGTCGATGAGGATGACGTCGTGCCCATTCTCCGATAGAAAGCGGGCCGCAGTGCTCCCGGCAGGACCCGCGCCCACCACCACTGTCGAATACACGCCGTTATCCTCCACCTCACATTAGATCAAACTTTCGATTTTGCGGTGGGACCCGAAGAGTTTATGGTCTGAAAGTCCGTCCCAGGAGCTATGAGCATCGCCCGTCTCCTCAGATCGAAGCCCAAACCCAGAATAGCTGAGAGTCCTCCGGTAGACATCCTGGAGCTGAAGAGGGAGCCCTATTACATCGTCGCCTCTGTGGAGGTGGGCAACAGCACCACCAAATGCATCCTCACCGCCACCAACATGAAGAACGGCCAGACCCGTATCGTCAACAAGACGGTGAAGATGACTCGAGACGTCAGGGGGTCTAAACCCGGGGAGGATGTCTTCGCCCGGACACTCTGCGGCACCCCCCTCACCAGGGAAGCGGTCTCGGAGCTGGTGCGTGACACCCTCCTCGAGAGCCATGCGAAAGCGAGGCTCTCCATCAAAGACGACCTGAACTTCGTCGTCCGATCGACAGGCGTCGTCGCTGGCTTCTCCTCGCCCGACGAGGTTGGAACCTTCATTCAGGCGCTCGCCGACGGCTGCCTCATTGCCGGAGTGCCGCCGAGGCTCATGACCCCGGCGATGTCGATCCACAACATCCCTGACAGGTTCAGGCCCTACAGCCTGATGGAGAAGATAGTCTTCAACGGGCCGGTCGCCTCGGTCTTCCCTCCGCAGGGCTCGACCGGCGTTGAGATCGTGGCCAACGAGATGGAGGGGGAGCTTGCCACCGCTGGGATAAAGGAGGGGAGCAAGTGGACCGACGTCGATTTTCGAAACCCCTGCCTCTCCCTCGACTTCGGAACGACCCTCGATGGCAGGATCACTTCTGGTGAACTTCCCTACTCCAACACCATCGGCAACTTCTGCGGCCTTGCAGGAGCGATACCCGACGCCCTGATCCAGGGGACGGGTCTTGTCGATCCCGAGACCGGAACGACCCTCGACCTCTTCAGTGGAAAGAAAGTCAAGATCGACAAGACCGCGAGGAACTACGCGAGGGTGATCGACGAGCACATCAGAGTCGAGAGGGTTCCCATCGGCAGGACCCGGTACGGAAGCGTTCCCGTAGACGCCTCAGCTGCCCAGAAGATAGGGGTCGTCCTCATAGGCTGCGACGTCGGCGAGAACGGAAGCCAGCTCAACAAGCTCGCCCAGATAGGAAGGGAGATCCACCAGGAGAAAGGGCTCAAGACCCTCTTTGGAGCCATCGACGTCGCCGCGGCCCACACCGCCAGGCGCCTCGTCGAGTCGGCGATCGAGGCGGGTCTCGTCACCAAGGAGACGGCCATAGGCATCACCGGCAGGGCCGGGATCAGCGGAACCAAGCCCGACTTGATCCTGGAGGAGATCGGAAAGCTCAACCTCTACGACCAGCCAGAGAAGAACATCGTCTTCGTCGATGACGGCCTCGCCAGAGGCGCGGCAGTGATGGCGAGATGTATGAACTCCATGGGAACTCCGAAACACCCCATGGGGGGCCTGCGAGGTGGAGGCTGCATCCTCAAGAAGAGGATCGATTACGAGTCGAGAACCTGACCCTGCTTGGGCGACGGAACTTGCGAGATATAAAAGTGAACAGTGGGATGGTGGAACCACAGAAGGCGGGGTGGATTGGCCCATGAGGACGCTTGACGAAAGAGAGGCCCTGNNCGGTGAGAGGCCCTGGATGCACCCGCCTCAAAAGAAGGCGAGGAGAACAGGTTGACAAGGCTCTACCCAAAACCCCTTGAGGGGGAGACGATACCGATATCCTTCCTCGGCGCGGAAAAAAGAAGGATCGGCTGGTCGCCCGAGGTGGGAAAGAGCGTCCAGATCAATGATGAGACCGACGTTGATTCTCTGAAACGGGTCAGGGAGATAAACGAGGTCCAGATCTTCAACTGGCTCACCGGAAGGGAGTGTCTTATTGAGCTGCCCGACCGCGAGATGGAAGCGCTCCAATCCCTCCTCGAAGCCAAAAACGGAGAGCAGCTCGTCTACACTCGGGAGAAGGTGAAGGGAAAGCTGAAGCCCAGATTCGACCTCGACGATCAGAAAGAGCCGCGCCGCTGGCTCCTCTCGGAACGGCTCAAAGATTGAACGGTGCCGCAGTCCAGCCCAAAGGCCGGAAAAGGTTTATCTTCTATAAGCTGAGAGGGGCAGCGGCCCGGAATGTGACCTAGAGCGGTCGAACCGGACCGAGGTGAAGCGATTGAAGTCTTTTTATGCATACATCCGCGACGCGTGGAAGACCCCTGGCGACAGCTACGTCGGCGAGCTGAGACAAGAGAGGCTCGTAGAGTGGCGGCGGGAGAATACCGTCCAGAAGATCGAGCGTCCCACCAGGCTCGACAGGGCTCGGGCCCTTGGCTACAAGGCCAAGCAGGGCATAATCATGGTCAGGGTGCAGGTCAGGCGCGGCGGCCGCAGAAAATCCAGGTACATCCGCGGAAGGCGTACCAAACACATGGGAATGCACAAGATCACCCCAGGTAAGAGCCTCCAGAGGATCGCCGAGGAGCGCGCCGGCAGAAAGCACCCCAACATGGAGGTTTTAAACTCCTACTGGGTCGGCCAGGACGGAAAGCAGAAGTGGTACGAGGTCATCCTCGTAGA
>DUKF01000141.1 GCA_013329455.1 Methanotrichaceae archaeon
TCAACCAGATGCCGCAAGTGCGGTTACAAGGGGCTTCGCGTCAAGTCCAAGGAGAGCAGAGGATAGACGAGCCTGGGGCTGATGGTTCTCATGATCGGTCCCGTTGAAGAGATGCTGGCAAAGGTCGTGGAGACGACTGGAGCTGCCCATCTCACTCTCATAGATCCCGACTCCCAGAGCCCAAAGGACGCGGGCAGGATGGCCAAAGCGGCGGCCGAAGGCGGCACCGATGCCATCATGGTGGGCGGGTCTGTCGGCGCCGCAGGTCGCGCCCTCGAGGATACGGTGAGGGCGATCAAGGACGAGTCGAAACTGCCGGTGATCCTTTTTCCAAGCGGTGTTTCGGGCCTCTGCTCCAACGCCGATGCCGTCTTCTTCATGAGCCTTCTCAACTCGAGGAACGTCAGCTACCTGATAGAAAACCAGGCACTGGGCGCGCCATTGGTCTATAGATACAATCTCGAGCCGATCCCCATGGCCTACGTCATCGTCGAGCCCGGCGGGACTGTGGGGTGGGTGGGCGACGCCAAGATGATCCCGAGAAATAAGCCCGAGCTTGCCGCGGCCTACGCCCTCGCAGGCAAGTACTTCGGCATGAGGATGGTCTACCTGGAGGCGGGGTCCGGGGCGAACGAGCCGGTGCCCCTGAAGATGGTGGCGACTGTAAAAAGGGCACTCGGAGACGCTCTTCTGATCCTTGGCGGAGGCATCAGGTCTGGCGAAGCTGCGCGAGATCTCGTGCAGGCGGGAGCGGATCTCATCGTCACCGGGACCGGGGTCGAGAGGTCCGAGAACGTCGTGGCCTTCGTCCGCGAGATAACGTCGGCCATAAAGGGCCGTTGATTCATCTTTTTATACCTTCTCTTCAAATCCAGTTTCATGTCCCTTTCGTCTCAAAGGACGGGAAGATTTCTTTCTGATCACGAGCTGGACGGCTTTCTCCTTCTCGGTGACAGCCTCTGCAACCTGGACATCTATTATCTATCCCGATTTCTCGCCCCGGACCGTTTCGCCCTCCTGGCTGCATCCTCGATTTCCATCCTTGTATCGAGCATGGAGCAGGGCCGAGCCAAAAAGGAGTCGGATGCAGGCGAAGTGGTGAGCACCTCCGATTACGACGTCATGGCGAAGCTGGCGAGGTTCAACCGTCCCGAGGACGCCTACATCGAGGTTTTGAAGGAGTTTCTCCAGGATCGCAATATCAAAAGGCTTGGGGTTCCAGGAGACTTTCCTGTGAGGGTCTACCAGGGCCTGGAGGCCGACTTTGATATATCGGTCTTGGACAGCCCTGTCTCAGAGTGGCGAAAGGTCAAGACCATCGAGGAGATTGAGGCGATAAAATCCTCTCAAAGGGCCTGCGAGGAGGCGATGAGGGTTGCGATCGAAATGATATCGAACACCCGGCCCTCTGGGGAGTTTCTCATCTTCGAGGGCGAGCCCCTCACCTCTGAGAAGGTGAAATCCGCCATCGATGTCTCCCTGCTCGAGAGGGGTTGCGAGGCGCAAGACACGATCGTGGCGGGGGGAGCGAATGCGGCCGATCCCCACTGCAGCGGCACAGGCCCCTTGCCCGCAAACTCTCCGATCGTCATCGACATCTTCCCACGGTCCAAAGGGAGCCGGTACTTCGCGGACATGACCAGGACGGTCCTTCGGGGCGAGGCCGACCCCGAGATAGTTGAGATCTACCAGGCGGTCCTGGAGGCACAGGATGCGGGCATCGCAGCGGTCAGGGCGGGGACGACCGGGAAAGAGGTACACGCGAAGGTCTGCGAGGTCTTCGAAGAGCGGGGCTACGTGGAAAGGGAGGGGCGGGGCTTCATCCACTCCACGGGCCACGGGGTGGGCCTTGAGATCCACGAGATGCCGTCTCTCAGCGAGGTTGGCAAAACCCTGGAGGAAGGGAACGTCGTCACCGTGGAGCCGGGTCTGTACTACCCGAACCTGAACGGGGTCCGGCTCGAGGATTTGGTGGTGGTGAGGAAGGGTGGATGCGACAACCTTACCAACCTTGAAAAGCGGTTTATCCTCTGACAGGAGTCTGATCTCTCATGGAAGCTGAAGTGCTTGAGAAGTACAGGAAGGCCGGAGATATCCTGGCCAGGGTTCGAGAAGAGGCAAGCTCGAAGATCGATGTCGGAGTTTCGATTTTGGAGGTTGCAAACTTCGTCGAGGAGACGACGCGAGACCTCGGCGGCGAGCCCGCCTTCCCCTGCAACATCTCCAGGGACAGGGTCGCGGCTCACGACACCCCCCGGCCCCAGGACGGGTCAGTCTTTGGAGAGGAGATTGTGAAGCTCGACATCGGTGTGCACGTCGACGGCTACATCGCTGACTCTGCTGTGACCGTGGACCTCGGAGGCCACCCTGACCTCGTCGAGGCCTCGAAGGCGGGCCTTGAAGCCGCGATAGAGCTCGTGGAGCCAGGAGTCGACACTGCAGAGCTTGGTGCCGCCATCGAGGATGTGATAAGGGGGTACGGCTACAACTCGGTATCTAACCTGACCGGCCACGGCCTCGGACGCTACCAGGCCCACGGCGAGCCATCGGTGCCGAACAGGGCCATCGAGAAGGGCGTGGAGCTAAAGCCGGGAGACGTGATCGCCATCGAGCCTTTCGCCACCGACGGTGTTGGCAAGATTTCGGAAGCTCCCCAGGTCGAGATATTCTCTTTCGTTGCCAAGAGGCCGATCAGGTCTCCGCCCGCGAGAGCCCTTTTAAAGCAGGTCCAGGAAAATTATTCGACCCTCCCCTTCGCCCGGAGATGGCTCTCGGGAGATAGGATCGATTACGCCATCAACCAGCTCGTTCGGGCGGCCATCTTTCATCGGTACCCACTGCTCTGGGAGGCTGAGGGTGCCCTCGTCTCCCAGGCCGAGCATACGGTTATCGTTATGGAGAACGGGTGCGAGGTGACCACGAGACCTAGGTGACGGTCAGGAATCTTTGCCGTCGTCCTCGGAACCGTCGTCTTCCTTGTAGCTGTCGTCCCCTATCTGGGCCGCGGATATGGCGTCGATGCCGTCGAGAAGTTCCGCCGTCAGGCAGTAGGGCAGATCCGCGAAGGCCTCTTCGGGGAGGGCCTCTCCACCGATCACCCTCGCCCCGATGTCGCTCAGGATACCCAGGGCCGCTTCCATCTGGCCAGCGTCCTCTGATTCGACCGCTGCTTTTACCATCTTCCCCAAGGGCGTCTTTTTGTCGTAGCCCCCATCTATGTAGCGCTGACTGGAGAAGAATACGGCCGTCAGGGCGGTGTTCAGCGACTCCAGCATCATGTTCGCGTCTTCTCCGAGGGACTCGTCCCTTTCGGAGACGATCTCTCTTATCTCGTCTATTGTGGATATTGCCTCGTCTTTGGATATCGTCCCGTGTCCGCATCTCGCTATGACCTTGAGGCAGGCCAAGACCACGTCGTCCATGACATAGACGAAGACCGCGGCTGACGGATCTTCATCGGACTCCTTGAGGGTGAACCCGCTCTCTTTTATCTTGTTCATCCAGTTCTGCCAGCGGCCCGGGGTGTAGAACTCTTCCTTCATAAGATCCTCTCATCGGTAAGCATCTATCAGCGCTACCCGTTCCAGTACGAGGTCGGGAATCCTCTCCTCGCCCACGGCCTCGATCTCCAGTTCCTGTATGTCGAAGGCCTCCTTCACGGCTGTTGGACTCCAGCAGGGCCCGTCACCGTCTACCTCGATTATATCGGAAATTTCCAGAGCTGTACCGTTTTCCACCACTATCAGGGCGACTCGCTGGGTGGCCTCTGATACGCCCATAGAAAGCGCCCGTTCGATCTGTCTTTGGCCTGAAGCATAACGCAGGATTTCAAGGCCTAGGTCTTTGGCCACGTTTCTCCTTTCGGAGAAGGCCCGCATCGCCTTTTCCACTGCGAAGGCGGCGTGCCTTTCGCCCACCATCACGGAGGCGTCCATCGCCTGGATGACGCAGCTGTGCCTATTTTGAGTCTCTCTCAACGCCGCCAGAAATGCTTCTTTCTCCCTTATCTTCGGTCTTCCAAAGAGCAGACGAACATCGTTCATCAACGGGTGGTTCGGCGACGGAGTTTAAAAGTTTGTGGTCGTGCGATTGGGCAATATCGGGATGATGATGGAGAGAACCCGATCAATCTGGCTGAAATATAAAAATAGACTTGAGCTGATCGCGAGGGTTCTGGACTGCTGAGAAGGCGATAAAGCTTTCAGCACTCCACAGCGTCGCCCGCCTCCACGATCACGACCTCGGAATCGCAGAGGGTCTCCACCAGGTCCCGGAACTCGGCGGGGTCCTGCCTTATTTGGGGCCATGTGTTGTAGTGCATCGGGATGACCAGGTGCGGCCTAATCCAACTGGTGGCGATCGCCGCTTCCCTGGGACCCATGGTGTACCTTCCCCCGATGGGCAGAAGGGCCACGTCCGGCCTGTAGAGGTCTCCTATCAGCCTCATGTCGCTGAAGAGGGCGGTATCTCCGGCGTGGTAGACCCTGATACCATCGTCGATCACAAAGCCCGCAGCGCCGCCGCCGCATGTTGGCGGATATGTGACGGTTATATCTGAGGAGTGAACTGCCTGTGTCATGTGGAATACGACGTCTGCCACCTGGAAGGTGCCGCCGATATTCATTCCCTCAGATTTGATCCCCTGTCGGTCCAGGTATCTTGCCACTTCGGCGACCGCCAGGACCGGACAGCCGGTTCGCCTGGCTATATCTTCTGCGTTGCCGAGATGATCGGCATGACCGTGGGTTACGGCTATGAGATCTGGATCGAACTCGTCCACCGGTTTCGGTGCCATGGGGTTATCTTGGATGTAAGGGTCCACGAGGATGTTCATGGACTCGACGAGTTCAAAGCAAGAATGAGAAAGCCAGGTTATCTTCATCTCTATCCACCTGGGTCTATCGCCGTCTTCGTCTAGGCATCTTCGCGACGATGGATTTTGCAGGTCCGAGGAGCGGCCGATGGGCCGCTCCGGGCGTTCCTGAGTTTAAACCAGTCCTGAACGCTGAAGTCTCAGCAGATCAGAGGTGTCCAGTTTTTCTCCCTGTCTGAACTGGGTGAGGATCTCCTCGGCCTCTTTCCTGACTTCGGCCTTGACTTTGTCCTCCCTTTTCTCCCGGTTCTTTCTCCTGAGACCTGTGATGATCTTGTCGAAATCGCGTATCTCTCTTTGAGTTCTTATGAACTCTCGGTGCTGCTTGTCGGCCGCCTCTTGGGCCTTTACGAACTCCCGGTGGGAGGCGTCAGCTTGGGCCCTCACCTGGTCGGCCTCTTTGAAGGTGGCGATCATCTTGTCGTGGTATTCCTGGGCGAGCTCCGCGGACTTTGTGACGAGATCGTGGTATTCAGATGCCTTGTCCCGAAGCGCTTGCGCCTCGTCCAAAAGATCTCTGAGCACCTCGTTCTTCTCCATCTGCTCCTTTCTCGTCTTGAATTCGGCTCGGAGCGCTGAAATCCTCTCGACCAACTGCTTCTCCTTGTCGGGGCCCAAAACCTCAGTCTGCTGTTTGAACTCCATGTGGTCTATCTCTCTAC
>DUKF01000200.1 GCA_013329455.1 Methanotrichaceae archaeon
CCCACGAGCTGACAGCAAGGGTCGCCTACGTAAACTTCGACGGCTCGAAAGCCCTCGCCGCCAGCGAAACGATCCCGCTGCATCAGAAGCTTCCCGAGGATTTCATCTCCCAGATCTGTGGAGAGACGATCAGCGCAGCTCAGAAGATAGTCGACTGGCTCACCGAAGAGAGCTGAGAAGACGGAAAACAAAGATCAGAAAAAGATTGAAAAAGGGGATGGGACAGGACGGGACGCGTCCTCGCTCCACATCCCCCAACCGAAAGATGTCCCCCTATTTTTCTTCTTTTCACTCACCGCTCTGCATGATCCTGCCGATGATCCTGCCGTAGGCGGGCCTTGCTATGAAGACGCCGATGAGAACTCCTGCTATGGTGATCAGGGCGAAGCTCTTGAAGGCACCAAAGCCCATCCCGAATAGGGGCAGCATCGCAACGATCGTCGTCGCGGCCGCGGCCATGATTATGCCAAAGGCGCTGGATAACCTTGCAAGGTAGATCTTGCCGCTGGGCATCTTGCCCTCGTAGAGCAGCTCGTCGGTGATGATGACGAGGTGATCGACGCCAGTACCTATGACCGCGATGATCCCTGCGATGCTGGGCAGGTCAAGCTGCCACTTGAGAAGAGCTGCGAGCGCCAGTATCATCAGAACCTCGCTGATGGAGGTTGCAACCATCGGGATGACGATTTTGGGCTCGCGATACCTCAGGAATATCATGAGGCCGACCGCCAGGATCGCCATTAACCCCGCTATGAGGACCTGCTTCTTGAACTGTTCACCAAGGGTCGCCGTCACCTGGCCTGAGCCGATGATCTCGACGTTCACAGGAAGAGCCCCCTCCCTCAGGTGGATGTAGAGTTCGTGGGCCTTCTGGCTGTCGCCTCCGATCTGGGCAACCATATTTCTCATGGGGGCGACTTCGAGGCTGGCTGCGAGGTCCTGGGCTAGAGGTGCAGAGAATATCAGATCGTCGTCCAGGTGCATCGATATCTCGTGGTCCACCCTGTTCCTGGTGGCTCCAGTGTCGATAGCCGCCTCCTGGAAGGCAAGAGCCCCTTCCTCCGAGAGGATGAAGGGAACTCCCCAGTTTCCGCCCTGATCGCCCGAAGGTAGGGAAACATCCACGATCTCGTCTCCGTAGAGGACGTGCATCGAGTCGTTGCCCTCGGTCTGGATCCTGATCTCGAAGACGCCGGGCTTGCCCACGATCTCCTGGGCGTCGATGACGCTCACGCCAGCCAGATCTATGAGTATGAACTTGTTGTCTACGATCCTGACCTTGATGTCCTGGAGGCCGAGACGGTTCAGCTTCCTGTCCAGGACCTGTTTCGTCTCGTCCACCGTCTCCTCAGTCACCCCTTCAGAGAAGCCGGCATCGCCCGGCGCGAGAGTTCCGCCAACCTCGGCGAGGATCGCCTCAAGGGAAGCCCTGGTAACGTTCGATCTGACCTCGAAAGATAGGGGCTCTGGCCCCAAGTACTTCACGTCAGAGTCAAGCGAGGTCTCGAGATAGTTCAATATCACGCCGACCGGCGAGGCCATTATGGTGATCTTGGTAGTGTTGCCTCTCGGGGTGATAGTGGCCTGAGGATAGCCTAAATCCTCAACCATGGTCTTAGACGCTCTGCCCTCGACCGTGATCTGGTAGTCCAAGTTGTCGGGACGCCATTCGACCTCGACGGGCCTATCCAGAGCGTCTCTGAACTGCTTGTCCAGGATATTTATCGGATCGACCTGGGGCTGGATGATGGCACCCTGAAGTTTGAGCTGGAGCCATGAGCCGCCCTCGAGGTCTAGCCCGTATTTGAGTCTCGAATGGAGGCCCCCGTCAGAGGGGACAGGCGCAAGGATGATCAGCGCTGCTGCTACGGCCACGAAGAATATTATCACTCTAGGATCTTTGGTGATCTCGGTCATCGTCTCTGCCTCCTAGCCGACTTTTTGGGACGGGCCATGTACCATCGAAGAGCGTTGGAGTTCATGACCCAGGTGTTCATCAGATCTGCCAGGAGACCGAAAATGAGCACTACTGATATGTCGAAGAGTATATTGATCTGGGTGAATGTGGACGATACGAGATATGAGAATGTGGACACCAAGAAGAGCGCAAGTATTGCACTGAGGGTGGTGCTGGTCATGGCGATGCCGGTCCTGAATGCTCCCGAGATCTTCTCATCAGTCCTACCCTTTCGTTTCAGCACTCTGTTGTTCAGAAGGATGTTGCTGTCCACAGAGTAGCCTATCAGCATCAAGAGGGCAGCCACTGTTCCCAAAGAGAGCTTGACCCCCGTTACGTCCATGCAGGCCGATGCGATCATGATATCGGAAAAGGCAGACAGGATTATCATGAGAGAAACCAGCGGCGTCCTGAATATGATGAAGACCACAATCGCCATGAATAGGAATGACAAGGGTATGTAGGTCTTGGCCTGCTCCTGGAGCCTCGTACTGTAGACCGGCCCAATGTACTGGATCTCAGTATCTGTATACTCTGCATCTATCATCGCCGAAAGTTGCCTGTAATCGGCGTCGTTCATTGGCCCCATCTGGATCATGTACCTGTGACCCACGTCTCTGATGTCCAAGACAGGATAATCTGCCAGTTTTGCTGCAATCTCACCTTCCGACTCGACCACCGGGACGGTGATTGATATGCCTCCCGTGAACTCGACCCCCAG
>DUKF01000245.1 GCA_013329455.1 Methanotrichaceae archaeon
TTGACCCTCCTCTTTCCAGTCCCTGACGACGCGCTTGTCCGCCCGCTCCATGGCGAGGATCGCCGCGTGGGCTACCTGGACCGCTAGCTTGCCGGAAGAGAGCTTCAAATCTTTGCGGATCACTATACATTGCTTGAACTCCATGGTGGCGAGGGTTAGAGCCCGCATCAGATAAAAGGGTGCACGCTCCTCCAGCGGGACTTCGACTGGTCCGCGGGAGCGGCAAAAGAAAAGAAAAAGGGTGGGAAGAAGTCCCGGCCTTTCAGGCCTCTCCCGTCATCACCTTGACGCAGAGTGGGCTTTTGACGATGTTGCCGAGCTTCGCCCCGATTAGGTAGTCCAGATCCTTGTCCGCTGCGATGTCTAGGATCCTTTGGGTGACGACCCCGTCGAAGATGACGCCGGCAACGTCCCCGTTGGACTCCTTAAGCTCTTTTGCGAGATCCCTCACAGCGACCTCTCGAACAATGTTCTGGTTTCGATCGAAGAGGCGGGCAGAGAGGGTTCCGTTCAGGGCTTCGAGATGAGGCTCGAACCACTGGCCGACTTCCTCGGCAACCTCCGGCTCCCTTTCGGCCTGGGGCTCTGGTTCGGACTCCAACTTTGCTTTTGGCTCTCGCTCTTGTTCCTTAAAGGAGGGCGAGGTATCGTGGGACCGGTCGCCAGCCCGGCTGATCCTGACCGGTCTCTCCCTGATCAGGCTCTTTCTCCTCGTCGTCACCTCACGCCGCTTCTTCGAGGTCGGCTTGATCTTGTAGATGTCGAGCACTTGCTCGACGGGGATCTTCTGGCGGAGGGCTCTCACGATCTCCTTTTGGGTCATATCCTCGACGCACTTTCCCTCGGGGGCTCTGGCCACATAATCAATGTCAGCGACCTGGAGGAGCTCCTTTACGATCAGCTCCCCACCCCGATCGCCGTCTGTGAAGGCCGTGACCACCTTCTTGCTGCACAGATCGGCGATGGTTGCGGGAACGTTCGTCCCGCCGACGGCGACGGCGTTCTTGATGCCGTACCGAAGGAGGTTCAAGACGTCGGCCCTACCCTCCACTACAAGGATGGCGTCGGAGTCGAGGACGTTGGGACCTGCGGGAAGACGGTCTGGATCTATGTGTGTGATCTCCTCCACTCGCACAGATTGTTTTATCTGTTCGGTGATCCCCTGAGTGTCCAGGAGATTCTCATCGAACATCTCCATTATGATCTGCTTTGCCCGATCCACCACGTACTGTCTCTTGGAGGCACGTACGTCCTCGATATTTCCGATTTTGATCCTGGCTATGCAGGGACCGACCCGATCGATCGTCTCGAGGGCCGAGGCTAGGATCGCAGTCTCCACCTTGTCGAAGCTCGAGGGTATCGAGATCGTCCCGGATGATTTGCCGCCGCTGGACGTGATCTGGACGTCGATCCGGCCGATCCGGCCGGTCTTTTGCAGATCTCTGAGATCGAGGTCGCTTCCGAGGAGCCCTTCGGTCTGGCCGAATATGGCGCCAACAACGTCGGGCCTCTCCACGATCCCGTCTGCCGTGATCTCAGCGTGAATTACGTATTTAGTGGTATCAACATTTTGCATCATAGACACCTCAAATTTTAAAATAGATAAATAAATACACGAGCGGCCCTGCAGCTACATCGCTAACGCTGCACAGTCCATGATTCCGACTTTGAGCCGAAAAACTCCAGCATATCATTGATTAGAGGATGATGGTGAATGTGTATCTATCTAGCTATTTCAATCGGTGGGCATCAACTTTGTGATTTTGAGCATGATTTTGGTGATCTAACTTCTGCGTATCGGATTCACATTTCTCTTCAAGTTGGGGGGTTGGGTGCGCACATTTCGCTGACGAGAATTCATCTAAATAGAATCTATCCTCGTATTTTAATACATCACCCAGAGCATGAAGATGGGCTTAATGATCGTCCGGCTCGCAAACTGGCTTTGCGAGCATCACCATTGCCTAGAAATAGAACAAATCTAGTTTAATAACTTTGTGGTGGAGGTTCAGAATGCTCAGGATGGCCCGCTTTTGTTCCGGGGAGGCAGGAGGATGAGGTCGCCCCTGAACCTCAGGAACTCGACCTCGTCACCGGGCTTCGCCTTGAGAAGGCCGGGCCTGGATGCAGAGACGGTCCTGTAGCTCTCCGGGTCCAACACCTCCAGAACGTTCCGGTCCGCTGCTACCACCACCGCCCTCTCGGCAGAGGATCGGTTTCCTACGACGAGTGCCTCTTCTGCATCTTCTTCGGAAAGATATACGGTATTCCCGTTGAGAAGGGTGGTGCAGGCGGTCCTCTTACCCTCAAACCCTCTGACCTCCAGAAAGGATCTTCTGGCCCGGATCAGGTCGCCGGCTTTGAGCCTCGGAAGCCGGACGAGGATGCTGGTTCGATAGACTTTCTTGCCGTCTCTCATCCCGACCAGTTTGTAAGATTCCTGAGTGCTTCCCCCAAAACGCTCCAGGATCGCTCTGGCGATCAATCTTCCCTGCTGGGTCGATCCCACCACCAGGTTGATCCCGCCTTTGACGTCTTTGCTCTCCTGGATGAAGGAGAGCCGGTCGCCCCTTTCGAGGCAGCTTTCGGTTTGGGCCTCGGCGATCTTTTTACTCTCTTCCAGCTCCTCAGAGGCTGGCGCACCTGCTGATCCTCTCACCTGGACGATCGCCTCGTAGTAGTTTCCCGCCATCCTGCTGCACCTATCGCAGGTGGCTCGCCGGACCGTCGCTGCGACGGTGCATTTCTCTTCGGCTCGAAGTTCGCCAAAAGTCCCGGCTAGGTGGACCTTCACCAGGTACTGGGTGGCTCTCCTCTTCTTCACCGAGAGGTCGACCTCGGGATCTTTTAGGTCTTTGTGGAGACCGATCGCTTCTGCCACGGCGTCGGAGATCAGATCCTCCACAGGAACCTGGGAGTCTTGCCACCGCCCCCGGATCAGATGCGAGCCGCAGACGGGACATAAAGTCACCTCGACGCGGTCCGGACATTCGAGGAGGGTTGCCATCTCCAACCGGCACTGGTCGCAGAGGCCGAGGGAGGAAGGCTCGCCGCACTTTGGGCAGACGCTCACAAGCTTCACATTCGCACCATCTGGGCGGTAGGAACTCCGTCGATTCTGAGGATATTTTCGCCGTCGATGCAGCTTGTCTCGATGGCGCAGGCGACCGCTCTATCGCCCACCATGTTCGCTATCGTGGCCCCTGCAAGGGCTTTTGCTACCTCTTGGGCGGTGGCCATTTCCTCGCCAAAAAAGGCGGCCTCCACCGAGAGGCAAAGTTCGCCCTCGTCGAAAGTCTTTCCGAGAAGCTCGCGGTCGCAGACCGCCACCATCACCTCTCCGCTGACTTTGTGGGTCTTAAGGTACATATTCTCTGATCTGTCGTCGTCGTACATCTTATCACATCATGGAAGCTTTAAAAAGCCGGGTCTCGGCTCGAATATGTCGCCGTTTCTTCTAAGCCTCTGTATCATCTCTTCGGCTTTATGTCTGTCCATCCCAAGCTCGGCTTCGGCCCGGTCGAGGACGACTTCCAGGGGGGCTGGACCCTGGTGCAATGAGCTAACCTCTTTGATCAGGTCGATCATCAACCTGGTTTTGTCCCTGGAGCTCTTGCTCATCCCTACCGCCAGAACATCGGCGTCAAGAAGGCCGGTCTCGGGGTCGACTCCCACCTGGCGCAGGCACGCCTCTACGATTCTGATCACCCTTTCGGCATCTCCCATGGTGATCTCTTCGCTGAGCCTGAGCCTTGCACTCGATTCGGAGAGTCTGAAGAGGGCCTCAAGCTGCCTTGCCGTCACAGGCACGGGCTTGTTTGAGTCCTGGCCCTGCTTTCTCAGGTTGACGTAGTAGCTTTCGAGCCTCTCTCTCGCCTCGTCTGAGAGAACCGGAAAGATGTTCTTTCTCGCATAGGCTATGTACTTTCGAAGGACTTCAGGCTCGATGGCAGGGCGGATCACATCCATCACCGCCTCCAGCTCCTCTTTGGAATAGCCGCCTTTCGAGGCGATCTCGCCGGCGTAGGTGGTCTGACCGATGTGATGGGCTATCTTGGAGTCGCGGACGTCGCTAGGCTCGTCGGTCAAAACGAAGATCAGGTCGAATCTGGACATGAGGGCTGGCGAGAGGTTGATCTGCTGGGCTATCCCCTCGAATTTGTCGAAACGGCCGAACTTGGGGTTGGCGGCGGCCAGGAGAGAGCATCGTGACTTGAGGGTCGCCATCACCCCGGCCTTGGCGACGCTTATCGTCTGCTGTTCCATCGCCTCGTGGAGGGCGGACCGGTCCTCGCTTCTCATCTTGTCCATCTCGTCGATGCAGGCGATTCCCTTGTCGGCCAAAACCAGGGCCCCTGCCTCGATCGTCCACCTGCCGTCGCCCAGCTCGTCCTTGACGGCGGCGGCGGTGAGGCCCGCGGAGGTCGAACTCTTGCCCGAGGCGTAGATGCCTCTTGGAGAGAGCTTGGAGATGTACCGCAGAAGCTGGCTTTTCGCGATGCCGGGGTCGCCGACGAGAAGGATGTGGATGTCACCCCTGATCCTGGTACCGTCGGGTAGGCCCTTGGAGACGCCGGAGAAGAGCTGGAGCGCGAGGGCTTCTTTCACCTCGTCGTAGCCGTAGATGGAGGGGGCGATCGACCTTTTGATGCTGTCGTAGACCATGGGGTCATTCGCTAGTTCCCTTATCTGCCGTTCGTCCTCGGGCTTGATATCGATCTCCTCGAACTCCTGCTCCATCATCTCGACGGAATTACCCTCGAGGTACAGATCAAAGTAAGTGCTCTTCCCTGTCTGGGTTGTCCTCTGGAAGGACCGCAGAGCGCCGTTGATCACGACCCGGTCCCCAGGGTAGATTATCCCGGTCAGATCGTCCTCGAGCTGGACGTCAAGGGTCTGGGGCTGCTCGCCTCCGCGAAGCTCCTCGGGGGATTCCTGGACACGGACGTTCTGGGCGTCGACGAATCGAGACCGATCCAAAAGGAGCTTGAAGGGGCCCCGCCGGTCGCATGCCTCGTTGGGGCAGTCGTAGGGTTCCTGGAACTTAGATGTGGTCTGCTCCTTGTAGAAGAGGTGGCCACACCTCTGGCACTCGAAGGCCGCCGAGATCACCTTCGGCCTGACCTCGGTCACGGTCCGCACGAGCCCCTCGAGTGCGATCAACCGGCCGATGTGGTCGCTTCGTAGCTCGCTCGTCTTGTACCGCCGCGGCAGCCCCACGATCCGAAAGTGGGCCTTCTCCAGGAGGACGTCGATGGGCAGGTCGATCTCCATGAGGGCGGTCTCGGCCGCCTCCAGGAGCGGCCCGGGCTTTTCGAGAAGCTCGTCAGCGAACTCCGGATCGTACCTGTCGATGTCCGGGAACTTGATGACAAGGCTTCGGCGGAGGGGGTAGGAGTCGGCAAGCTCAAGAAGCTCGTCCCAGTACCTGCTCCTTATGAACTCCTCCCACTTCGCTACGGGATCTTCGACCATGGCAGAGGGGGAGTAAGACAGAGGTGAGTTTAAAGGTATCTATCTCGAGGAGAAATGGGGGCGGGCGGCGCGGGAAAAGTGGCGGGGCGAGGTGAGATGCGATCGAGCGAGGTGTCTTTTGATCAGATGATTAGCGATTGAGGCTCTCAAGATCGATTCTAGCCGTTCTTATGTTTGGATGATCCTCATCGAAAAACTTCTGAAATATATGTAGAGTCCGTTCAAAGTTTTCTTTTGCTCCGTCTCGATCGCCTTGATCTCTCAATACTCTACCTAAAATACCGACGTACATGGCCACGTTGGGATGGTCGGGCC
>DUKF01000258.1:0-4102 GCA_013329455.1 Methanotrichaceae archaeon
ACTTTCCTTCGGGCTCGTCGGTTTGGGCATCAGAGGTGGTGGCCATCATCTGAGCCTGGGCCGAATGGCCGTGAACGGGCATAGTATTCGCGTTGAGGGTGACATTCTCCATCCCGGCCTTCCGTCCCATAACGCGGTGGGTCAGCCCGGGCCCCGTGCCCTGGTGTATCGCCACTCTTCCCCGCAGGTCGGGGAGGGCGAAGGAGATACGACCGTCACCGCCGTAGGTGGTTCCCAGCAATGAAAATAGGGCGGAATTCTGTGATATCGGGAGCAGTTGCCCATCACAGAGCGCCCAGCCGCGTGGGGCGAAGTCGAACCCCACCATTCTTATCTCTCCTATAAACGGTTCAGCCATAGTGTCAGTTTGGTTTCCCTGAGTAATAAATTTGGCGAGTCAATTCAAATCTGAACCCAAGATCAGACCGAAATCTGAAGTTAATTTTTATCTGTTTCTCTTACCATTTGGCCCAATTTAGATTATGAGGTGCGGTGGAAACCACACCAAAAAATTTGAGTTAAACTGTGGCGGCGCACCCAGAAGCAGAGCCGCGAGGTATCAGATAAAAATGATATCGGGCTTGGTGTCGTTCTCTTGCACTCACTCGGTGGACGAGAACTTTATTTAAAAATTTTGGTCGAAACCCCAACGAAGATGTGAAGTTTCTATTCAATTTTTTGATTGATAAAGCAGGATTTTGAGGTCTGAAACTTGTGAAAATTGGCATGCATACTTTTGAAAAAATCAAAAGGTTCATAAGCCCGAAGAACATACCCTATATTCGTTATAGTCTCTGGAGGTGACAGAAGTGATCGGTGTAATCCTTGTAGCCATATCGGCGTTGGGTCTGGCGTACTGGGTCTACCTAATTCACTACATTACAGTCGAAAACTGAGATCTGCCAAGAACGCCGCTTTTTTGAGTCTTCCGATGAAACACTCGCGACGCCTTCTGAACCGCCACAATATCCGAAGACCACATTAAGGGCATGAGGCCAGACCCTCCGTCACACGTGCTCAATTTTGGCCTCATGCACCCTTTTTTACCAGGGATTTTCAGCCCAGCAAGCTCCGGATCGATTCAGGTCGGATTTGTTGCGATCTGGCTACAGGCATGGCAGCCAGTCGATGGCCCCGGTGGTGGTGCTCTCGTTCTTGGAGAGCTGGATGTACTTCTCTATCGAGAAGACACCGGTGACATCCTCGACACTCCTTCCAACCTCGAAGTACCTCTTGCCGCCCTCGACCTTCTCCTTGGAGAGCCAGCCGATGTGACCTACGCCGATGACGTTGGAGTTGAAGCTCGCTTCGATGCCGCTGTTGTTAACCTCGTTAAGAGAGCTGTCGCCCGCCGTGCTGATCTGGGTGTTCTTCATCAGGCTCTCGGCGTGAGTGTACTGCTCTGTGACCACGGCCCCTGCATCGTAGTTGCTCACGCAGAGCCGATCCTGCCACTTCTGGTCATAGGTGCCGGTCTGGTAGCTGACCGGGAAGTACTCAAAGTCCGCTTCCTGGGTGTAGTTTATGGAATTGTGATTGACGCTGAGCTCGAACTCGGTACGGTCGTAGAAGTTGCCGCTACCCGAGATCTTTTCAACGATCTTCTGGCCGCTGTAACCCTGGGCGGTCTGGCCCACAAGCTCGTGGCTTCTGTAGCCTACCCCCTGAATCACCGACCGCTCGAAGACGTAATTGGCAGCCGCTGCTGACCCTACCAAAATCAGTATTGAAATCAGGACTGCGCAGCATAGCCGATTCAAAGTAAACCTCCCCGATAACCCGGTGATGGCCTTCTCGTTTAAAAACGTGTCGAGATATTTTCGCGTTATGAAATAAATTAATCGAGTTAAAAGAAACCGACTGCTCGTGGAAGGTTTTGTATCAGAATTCCTGAAGCGAGATCAATAGCCAGACTAGCTCTTCGATCAGATCGTCATCGAAGGGAGGGGACGAATCCACCGCTCTGATCGGGTTTGAGACATCGATCCCACCGAGGACGATCTTCGGAAGGCCGCTCCTCTTGAACCCTTCGACGATGGCATAGTCCACCCCGCTGGACCGAAGCTCCTCAAGGGCTGGCTCGAGCCCTCCACCTCTCGCCACCTTGAACTGGACCCCGTCTTGGCCCACGCCCACCACCACGTCCGCCCCCGCATCGAAGTGGCGTTTTGTGTCGCCTCTGTCCTCAACGGTGTGATCGGGCATGTTCTTGATGGTGCCAACCCGGCCGTGCCGTTTCAGGGATTTGACCAGCGCCTCCACAAGGGTGGTCTTGCCGGACTTCTTGGGCCCCACAACGCAGACTATCTTCAAAGCCTCGCCTTCTTCGCACAGCCTGCTCAGCCCGTCATCAGGGAACCGAGGAACCTGGTGTAGATCAACAGGTCATCAAGCGTTACGTTCTCGTCCGGGCCGTGAGGGTTTGAGTCGGTCTGGCGGCCCACGCCGTAGACGCAGGATGGAATCCCGGTCACGTCCACCACGTAGGACTGGTCGAGGCTGTACTGGGCGCCGGCCGGTCGGGGCTTTTTTCCCGCAGCTTTCTCTAAAGCTCGGCTCACCTCTGAAACCCAGGGATGATCGGGATTGATCCTCATCGGCGGGTACCCCATCCAGGATCTCCATTCGAGGTCGACGTCCAGGGCCGCCACAGCTCGCTCCATCTCGGCGGTCGCCTCCTCCATCTTCTCTTCGGATATGACCCTGCGGTCCCCCCTGACAACGCACCTGTCGGGGACGATGTTCTCCTTGATCCCGCCATGGATCACGGCGACGTTTAGCATCGGCCTCACGTGAGTCACGCCATAGGGCTCAAGCTCTGAAGAGGCACGAAGAGTCGACCTTCTCGCCTCGACCTCTTTTTTCAGGGCGAGGAGGGCTTCGATGACCGGAAGGGCCTTCTCGATGGCGTTCTCTCCGAGAAAACTTGCGCCGGAGTGGACCGACTTTCCGCGGACCGTGGCCTGCCAGGTGATTATGCCGTTGCAACCGATTATTATGTCGTCAGAGAAGCTGTCCATGCAGAGCATGCAGTCGCCATTGACAAGCCCCTCATCGGTGAAGTAGCAGAGGCCCGAGTAGCCACCCACCTCCTCGTCGGTGGTGAGGAGGACTTCCAAGTTGTAGCGGTGCTTTCCACAGGCTTCGACAGCCTGGAGGGCGACGATGAGGGCTGCCACCGCCCCCTTGGAGTCGGCCACGCCGCGGCCGTAGACCCTCTCATCCCTGATCTCCAGGTCGAAGGGATCTGAGGACCAGCCGTCTCCAGCGGGAACCACGTCGAGATGGGTGTAGATCACCAGGGTCTTTTCGGCTCCAACATCCAGACGCGCCCGGAGGTTGACCCGGTCACCCACAAGGCCCGCCACACCGCACCTCTGATCGAAGATCTCTGGGGGCATCACCACCTTCTCGGTCTCAAACCCAAGGTCCCTGAAAATGGGGATCAGGTAGTCGATGATCTCGTGGTAGTTATTGCCGGGAGGGGCGACGGTCTCAAAACTTACCAGATCTCTCAACACCTCCAGCACCTCGGGCGTCTTCGAATCCAGGTATCTGTAAAACTCCATATATCTCAGCACATTTATGCTGCCCCGGGCCCTATTAAAGGCTTCTCTGACCTCCGCCTCGCGGAAAGCTCTCGATTCCGGCGGCAGTCCCTCCAGAATCTCGAGGCACTTCTCCTCGAGCCTCGGAAATACGACATCTTCAAGATGTTTCGCCCGCCCTAGCCCGAACCTGCCCTTTCGCAGGTTCTCGATGTGGGCGTCCAGGATTCCACCCACCCGGACGATCGCATCCAATCTTGCGGGACCGAGCTCGACTTTGTGCCTTTCAGGAAGCTTGAGAGATATTTCGAGGAAGGTGTCGGTCTCAAAGCCCATCCCGCCGTACAATTGGAATCCTCCTAGATCGCTCCGGGAACCGAGACGAGACTCACAATGCCGATCGTTAAAAGCCCCACGAGGATCATCCTCATGCCCGAGACGATCATCCGCTCTTGGCTGATCTTGGCGAGAAAGAGCCCGAGGACGAAGAGACATCCAAGGCCGAGGCCGAGAGATGCCAGAAAGGCCGTCTCTATATCGATCCTGGGCACAAA
>DUKF01000258.1:4109-12870 GCA_013329455.1 Methanotrichaceae archaeon
TCTCGAGCTTCCTCAGGTCCCTCCTCCTCTCGGCCCTTTCCGCAAGGTAAGCTCCACTCATTCCGGAGATCCCCATGGCGATGCTCCCCCCGATCCCTGCGATGATCACGATATCGGGATCCGTCAGACCGGAGAAGTGAACGCCAATGACGACGCCCATGATGGTGAGGATGCCGTCAAAGGCGTTCATCACGAAGAGGCGCCTTGCTATCTTGTAGGCCTGGCTGACCCGAAGGTAGGTTCTGAACTTGTTCCAGCTCGAATCCATGGCAAATGACCATCTGAACTTCTTTGGCTTAATCTTTGGCGATCAAAGACGTTCCCGTCATGGCCGCGGGAACCGCAAGGTCCAGAAGGGCGAGGATCGTCGGGGCGACGTCGGCGAGGATCCCATCGTCGCGAAGCTTCGCTTTTTCGTTGTCCATGATCAGAACGAAGGGGACGGGGTTTGTGGTGTGGGCTGTGTGGTGCTGGCCAGTATTGTAATCTTCCATCTGCTCGGCGTTCCCGTGGTCTGCCGTGAGGAGGACCGCGCCCTTTTTGCTCAGAACATCTGAGACTACCCTTCCCACGCACTCGTCCACCACCTCCACGGCCTTCACCGCCGCTTCGAAGATACCGGTGTGGCCGACCATGTCCGAGTTTGCGTAGTTGAGGACTATGAGGTCGTAGACGTCCTCTCCGATCTTCTCGACGACGGCGTCCGTCACCTTGAAGGCGCTCATCTCCGGCTGGAGGTCGTAGGTAGCGACCTTCGGCGACGGTATCAAAACCCTCTCCTCGCCGAGGTTCGGCTCTTCCCGGCCGCCGTTGAAAAAGAAGGTGACGTGGGCGTACTTCTCGGTCTCGGCGATCCGAAGCTGCCTCAACCCGGCCTTGCTCACCACCTCGCCGAGGGTGTCTTTGAGGTACTCGGCAGGGAAGGCGACTTGCGCGGTGATCGACTCCTCGTACTGGGTCATGCAGACGAAGTGCACGTTGATCTTATCTCGGTCGAACTCGCAGAAATCAGGGTTTGCAAAGGCCTTTGTTATCTGGCGGGCCCGATCGGGCCGGAAATTGAAGAATACGAGACTGTCACCGTCTTTGACCATTCCATCGGGGTCCACCACCGTCGGCTTCAGAAACTCGTCGTTTTCGTCCCGGTCGTAACCAGCCTTAACCGCCTCCTCTGGGCTATCGGCCCTGAACCCCTCGCCAGATGTCATGGCCCTGTAGCTCATCTCGATCCGGTCCCACCTTCTGTCCCGGTCCATAGAATAGTACCTGCCAGCGACGGTGGCGACCTTTCCCACGCCGATCGATCTGATCTCGTCCTCCAATTCTTGGAAGTAGACGAGTGCACTTCTGGGAGGAACGTCCCTGCCGTCCAGGATGGCATGGATGTAGACCCTCTCCATACCCCTCGCCTTTGCCAGCTTCAGAAGGGCGTAGAGGTGGGTGTTGTGGCTGTGGACCCCGCCATCAGATAAAAGGCCCATCAGATGAAGGGCACTGCCTCTCTTCTTCGCCAGGTCAACGGCCTCGGTCAGAACCGAGTTTTTCATAAAAGAGCCGTTCTCGATGGCAAGGTTGATCCTGGTGTAGTCCTGGTAGACGATCCTGCCCGCGCCGAGGTTGAGGTGGCCGACCTCGGAATTTCCCATCTGGCCGGGTGGGAGACCGACGTCCGGCCCGGCAGCGCCCAGGGTCGTAAAGGGATAAGAGCTCTTGAGGCGGTCGATGTTGGGGGTTCGGGCGGAGGCGATGGCGTTACCCTCGGTCTCGTCGCTCTCCCCAAACCCGTCCATGATAATGAGCATGACAGGCTTCATCGCCTTGGAGATAGCCTCAAGTTAAGATAACCCTTTGCTCCATCCTCTAAATCTTGAAGCCGTGATCCCCGATGAGGGGTACGAAGATGACACCGCCATGGTGCTCCAGCTCGAAGCCCTCATCGGACCTGATGACAAGGATCAGCTCCTGATAGCAGGTCCCCACAGGGATGACGAGCTTTCCCCCGACCTTGAGCTGCTCTTTTAGGGGCTCGGGCACCTTCGGCGCCGTCGCCGCAACGTTAATCCTATCGTAGGGGGCGTGCTCGGGAAGGCCAACGCTTCCGTCCCCCTCGACGACGGTCACGTTCTCGATCCCCGCTTCTCTGAGGTTCCTCTTGGCGAAGACAACAAGCTCAGGGATCCGCTCGATGGAGTAGACGTGCCCCTCGGGCCCCACGAGGTCTGCCATCACCGCGGCGTGGTAGCCTGACCCCGTCCCCACGTCCAAAACCATCATCTTCTCCCTGAGGTCCAGGACATCGCACATGATTGCCACCATGTGAGGGGCGGATATCGTCTGGCTCTCGCCGATGGGGAGAGGATGGTCTTCGTAGGCCATGTGGCGTATGCTATCAGGAACGAAGAGCTCGCGGGGCGTTCTCTCCATCGCCTTGACAACCCGATCGCTTATGTTTCCCCGGAGCATCTTCAGCATCTCGTCTTTCATCAAAGGGCGACCCCCCACACCCTGATTATGTCTTTGGCAAGGGCCCTGTTCGGAGATCGACCGTCGCGAAGCTTGATCTTCTCGACCCTGAACCTCCTGCCATCGGCGGTCCTGGCCTCGCCCACGTGGAAGGTCTCATCTCCCCTGGCTGGGATGGAGTAAGAGGTGGTCTTTCCCCTCCAGTGGACCGAGATCTTCACCACGACCTCGTCCACTGCTCTCGTCCAGAGGGTCTTCACGTCCCCTGCCTTGGCCCTCTCCGCCCGCCGTCCACTATCAAGCTCGATGGATGTGATCTCGACCATCGCGACGTCCCCGACATCGTCGTCCACCAGAATCTCGTCGCCCACCTTGAGGCGATCCTCTGCTGGAATCTCGATAACGCGGCGCTGGGAGGCGTCTGTGGCGCTGATGATAACCCTGAGGCTCGCAAGCTTGGTCCGCTCCAGTTTCAGGGGATGGACCGTTCCGCAGACCTCGCACTTGACGAGGTGCTCCCGTCCGAGCTTGACCGTTACGTGTTCTGTAAAGTCGCCACATTCGGGGCAGAAGATCTCCTCTTGCATGGTTACAACCCTTCCTGAAAAACTACTAAAAGGTGACTATTGAAGGCCAGTTTCAGACCTCCGATTCAAACGGAAAAGATTCCCGTGACCGGGGATTACGACGTCAGCCCTCGCGAGCGCCGTCATCCGGCTCATCCTCAGGGCCGCGGTGTCTGTGGCAGATTCGTCCTCCAGCTCCATCAGGGATCCAAGATCGGTTCTCTGGACGGCATCGTCGCGCCACCAGAACAGGTCTCCTGCCACAAGCCACATCTCAGCCCCGGCCATAACCAGGAGGGACGCGTGATCCGGGCTGTGGCCCGGCGTCTGGAGAACCTCGATCCCCGTCCGGGGGATGAACTTTCCGTAAGGGATCTCTTCGTCGCCTCTGTAAATCGAGCTCGAATCGCAAACGTCCGTGTCCGGAAACAGCCTTAAATTGAGGATGTGGTCGAGGTGAGTGTGGGTGACGAATATCATGTCCACATCTTCGGGATGGAGACCCTTTCTGGATAAGCCGCGAAGAAGCCCTTTCCTGTCGGCCCCCGGGTCAACCAAAATTCTGGTCCCAGCATCCTCTATCAAGACCGGCGACGGCGAGGCCCTAAGGCCCCCGCCCTCGAGTTCGATCACGTACCCCTCCGCCAGAACCGTTATCTCAGCCAACAATTTCACCCCGGAAAATATCCAAACCTCTGCTCAGTCAAATGGGTTTAAAAAGGTGTAAGATAAAGATATGGCGGGTGGCCCGTCGGTTCGGGTTTGAGTCCTGTTTGGAGGTGGGCGGTTTATGCGTAGTTCCTTGAAGTTGCTAGCTTTTGGGACTTGTCTTCTCTTGGCCCTGTCTGGGTATGGCGGGTGCGCGGATCAGGCAAGTTCGCAAGATAACGGATGGTCGATCAAAGTCTCTGAGAACAGCTCTGTATCCCGTCCGATCCTCGACCTCTCGGGGGCGGGATCGGCCTATGGTGGAGGGTTTACAAAGATAACAGTTTTGAGAAACCCCGCCACCGGCACTGCGATGAAGGAGTCCTATTTGTACGGAGACTCTCTTGACCGTGAGGTGGCCATCGGGGTGGACGGCAACGGCACCGAGATGGATGTCGCATCCCAGTTCGACGGGATGGCGAGCTTAGGAGTCTTCAAAATGTCCAGCCCCAACGCAACGCCCCAGGATACCCCCGCCTTCGAGGCTCGTGAGGACTACACCGGCAGCTTCAAAATCAGCGAGAGGGTGGACGACTACGGCTCAAGCGTCGCCTCAGACCGGTCCGTCTCGGGAACCGGGTTTGTGGCTGTGAGCAAAAAGGTCGGCGACGATCAGAGAACCCACGAGTCGGGGACCGGGTCGTACCAGTCTGAAGAGGTCATCAACACCTATACCAATTACATCGCAAAGTCGGTCTCGCTCTCCCACCAGCCAACGAGTTTCGCCGTCTACGACGACATATCGGCGAACCTCTCCCTGAAGTGGAACGAGGGCGTATACTCCAAAAAAACGGGCGAGAGCTACATCGGCGAGGAGTACTCGACCATCGACCGCCTCGACAAGACGACGGTGGCTCGCGGCCTCGGCGAGATGGAGACCGAGGCAGATTTTTCTGGACAGGCCAGGTACAGAGTGGTATCCGATGACGAGATCGATATGGACGAGCAGTACCAAGGCGACTACTCACTCCAGCGAAATGTCCAGCTTCACGAAGCCTCGATCTACGGCCAGCCCCATCTCAAGGTGACTAAGGCCGGACGGCTCTTCTACGGGGACGAGAGGAACCTCGCCCACTACGTCATAACCATTGAAAACGATGGCGACAGCACTCTTGAGCCGGTTGTAGTGAGGGATCTCTTCCCGCCAGGAGCTGCCTTCATCAACTCGACGCTGAGGCCCACACTCACCTCAGGTGGCGCCAACTGGTCCCTCACCCACATATCCCCAGGTCAGAAGATCCCAATCGGACTCTGGCTCGACGTTACGAACTTCCAAGGCGACGAGCTGGTGAACCGGGTCGAGGTCTGCGGCGGCCTCGGCGACGAATGGATCTGTGCCGCAAACTTCACCGCAGTCGAGATCAACTGGCTCTCCTGTTGCTCTGCTGACGCAGTCTCCGTCGTCAAGACAGGAGTTGTTGACGAGATCGTTCCAAACCACGTCTGGTACAGTCTGGATATACAGAACCTCGGCGAGGCTACCTTGGTCGCGACGGTGACCGACCGGCTCCCTGGCGGGATGAGCCTTCTCGACTCGTCCCCGACCTTTGCAACTTACGAGAACGACGTAGTAACCTGGAACTTGATAGACCTGGGCCCAGGGGAGAAGAGGACGATCATCTACGAGGTTGAGGCCTTCTGGAGCGGAAGGTTCGTCAACCTGGTTGAGGTCGAGGCGAGGTCCGTGGACGGGTCATCTGTCCAGCCAGTCTATGCAAAATCGGTGGTCGAGGTCGAAAAGTTCGAGGGCGAACGGCCCAGGCCGGGCTGGCAGCCGCCGGATTGGGGATTCGGCGAGGCGGATGAGATCGATTGTCAGGTCATCTGAAGGTCTGGAGATAGGAATAAAGACCGGGAAGATCGAGGCGAGATGCCATGTTCAGAAAAGAGATCAGATCCAATATCGAGATCCAGGCCTCGCCTGAAGCGGTCTGGAAAGCTCTTACTGACTTTGAGTCCTTCAGGGAATGGAACGCCTTCATGAGACCGGTGGTGGGAAAGGCGCTGGAGGACGCAAAACTGAGGGTCCAGATAAGGCCACCAGGCGGAAGAGCCATGGCCTTCAGGCCAACGGTGACCAAGGTCGTCCAGAATAGAGAGCTTCGCTGGCTTGGAAGGCTCTGGATTCCTGGCCTATTGGATGGAGAGCACATCTTCGAGATCGAGCCCATGGGGCCCGACAGGGTCAGGTTCGTTCAGCGAGAGGTATTCACCGGCCTTCTGGTTCCCTTAATGGCGAAGGGGATCGATGAGCAGACCCTGCCCGGCTTTGGGGAGATGAACAGAGCCCTCAAGGAGAGGGTCGAGACCGGCGGAGAGGGATCCGCCGGTAAATGAATAATTTATCGAGAGCGAAACCCCAGAGATCGTTGTAACCTTGACCAGCGCTCGTGTGAAGTGATGTCAGAATATCCACGATAAAACTGTCAAAAACGCGGTCATCGGGCGTCTTTTGGGCCAGAAACCTTATATCTCATTAAGCGAATAGTCATGGCCTGTTTGGTGTATCGAATGGTCGATCATTACCAACCCGATTGTTACTGCCACATTGGTGAGGAAGAGTTCCTCCTTCCTGGAGAGAAAACCGCCTACGTCTGCCGACACTGTGGGGCTACGCCCTTCATGGACGGGGCTCATCACGACGATAACTGTCCGAGGTACCGACCCTAAAGCTGGATAAAGCAGACGGTTCCAAGAGGATTGACAGCGTCCCAAAGGCGTTCGGATGAGCGAAGGGCAGTCAGCTCAGCCCGGCCGTCAACGAGACCATTTTTATTCGATATTTCACTTTTGTCATTTCATATAAAACTACAGATCCGGAAGATTAAAAAAATAAGTGGGCTCCAGCCCTCTTGCCGGTGTTCACTGGAAGGCCAATTCGCCCTTGCCAGCCTCGATGTGCCTCTCCTCCGGATCGTCAAACTCGGAGACACCCCAGATCATGCTGACGGTCTGGCCTGATTCGAAAGCCTTGTCAAATTTGTCACCTGTATCCATTTTCCTCTTAAACTCGATCACGGTGAAGCCGTCCTTCTCGGATCCTCCGATCTCCAACAGGTTGTCAGTCCCACCAAGATCAGTGTCAGGAGGATGCGGGCCGTAGTTCCCGGTGGAGTAGGCGTCCAATGCCGAAACTTCGCCGTCATCGACCCAGCCCACTATCATGTCGGCGTCCTTCATCCAGACCTCGGGTTCAAAGCCTATCGCAACCCACCCATCGGTCTCGCCCTTGATCGCCATGTAGAGCATCTCGGCGTCGTTCTTCCAGTGGACCTCGAAGATGCCTCCCGAGAGAATCATCTTCTGGGCGTACTCGCCATCGGATACCACGCCGTCGGCGGTCCATTCTGCGGTGACGGCATGGAGTACGGGCTCTGCCGAATTTTCTTCCGGCTGGTCGGCGCATCCTGCAAAAAAGACAGCCAGGATCACCGAGAACAGCGATATCAGCTTCGAATTCATGACATCATATCAGCGCCGCTCAGATAAAAAAATGTTGGGACTGGGGTCCGAAACCAGAACTTCGGACCCCGGACTACTCAAAGGCGAGCATCGCCTCTCCTCTTCCAACGTTATGTCTGATCGAAAGGGAGTCAGAGCTGGACATCGACCAGATTATATCGACGGTCTGGCCCGACTTGAAGGCCTTGTCAAATTCATCACCGGTGTCCATCTTCCTCTTGAACTCGATCACCGTCCAGCCATCGGCCTCGGTGCCGCCAAACTCCAAAATGTTGTTCGTTCCGCCGAGATCTTCATCTGGTGGGTGAGGCCCATAAATCCCTGTCGAATAGAGGTCGAGGACGGTAGCCTCGCCCCTCGATACCCAGCCCATGACCATGTCGGCGTCCTTCATCGCCTGGGTAGGTTCAAAGCCTATCGCCACAAACCCCTCGGCATTGCCCTCCAGGGCCATGTAAAGGTCTTCGGCATCGTTCTTCCAGTGAACGATGTACCTTCCACCGGACAAAGAGAGGTTTTTCGAGTACTCGCCCTCGGATATGACGCCGTCGGGCGTCCACTCTCCGGCGACGGCGGCATCGACGGAGACGGCAAGCTCGGACGGGATCGCCTCGGTCGGTTCAGCCAGTTCGGTCAAGGTAGCTTTTTCCATAGTCTCGTTTAGGAGATCAGCTGGGGTTTCCGGGGTTTTTGTCGCCGCTCCGAGCCGAAGGGCTATCAGAGACGGGTCAGCTCCAACCCCGGCGGGCCAGATTATGGCGTCTTTTGCGACGGCAGGCCACCCGTTGATGCCGGCGGGCGCTTTCTGCTCGAAGACCTGCTCGCCAGAATCAGCTTTGAAGGCGTAGATCGTGCCGTCGTACTCCGCGGTGAAGACGAGGTCGTTTATCACTGTGGCTCCTCCAAGGGCCATCGTCTCAAAGAGCTTGATCCAGAGGATCTTGCCGGAGCTGGCATCGATCGCCACAAGCTCGCCGGTCCCGTTGTTGAAGTCCATTGTCGATGAGTCAAAGGCTGTCGGGGTCCAGTCGGAGAACATGTTCACGACGGGGACATAGAGGACGCCTTCGTGGTATGCCATGGGGGTCTCAACCCCGCCCAGGACGCCCGGAAGGATTCTCGTAGTCCCGTTCGGCAGAGCATCCAGCTGGGCCGTCTCATCGTACTCGCCGACAACCGTCGACCAGAGAACTTCGCCGGAGCTTCTGTTGAAGGCGTAGACTTTGCCCATCTTGCCTGCCCCGAACACCACCTTCTGCTCCACGCCCATCACCTCCAGTTCAGCCAGGATCGGAGAGATCTGGAAGTCGTGGTCGAATAGGTCGTGAGCAAGGACCTGGTTGAACCAGATCATCTCGCCGGTCGCGTGGTCGAGGGCCATCATGCTGTCGGTGTACAGGTTGGGACCAGGCCTGCTGGTGCCGCTGGGCCACTCCTCAGTCCCTGGGAAGGGAGCGGGGTTTGCGATCCCCCAGAACATGATCCCGGTATCGGTATCGATGGAAGGCGGGTACCAGCACCCACCGCCGCTGTTCACCTCTCGGTGCCCCCAAAGGTCTGGC
>DUKF01000145.1 GCA_013329455.1 Methanotrichaceae archaeon
GGGACAAAATAAAACCCTACGATCAATCGAGCATAAAACGCAGTATGGAGAAGCTGAAGCTCTGCGCCCCCAACTGTGAGAGGGGTTATTTCATACACATCGACGAAAAAGATCCGGGATTCGATGATGGTTTTGCAGAGTGGAAGGAAGATTACTACAGGAACCTCTGGCACGAGGTCGAAGAGGACAAGACTTACGTCTTCGAAGTCAAGAAGGGCCGCACCAACAAGCGAAGAGTGTAGATTTCGAGGTACGCGATTTCAACCAGCATTCTCTTCAGACATTTCGAGCGTCGACCATGAACGAATTGCACATATCAGAGATCGCCAGAGAGCTCGGCTTAAAGGGCGGCCGGGTCAGGGCTGTAGCAAAGCTCTTGGACGAAGGCAAGACGATCCCCTTTATCGCACGGTACAGAAAAGAGGCGACAGAAGGCCTGGACGAGGTCGCCGTCGCCGCCGTCCGGGACCTTATCGATAAGCACAGGGAGCTGGACCGAAGGCGCGATTCGATCTTGAAATCTCTGAGGGAGAGAGGAGAGCTCACCCCCAACCTCGAAAAGAAAATTCTAGCGGCAGAAACAATCACCGTCTTGGAAGACCTATATCTGCCCTACAAGCCCAAACGTAGGACCCGGGCCACCATCGCCAGAGAGCAGGGCCTCGAACCTCTGGCAGAGAGGATTTTCGATCAGGGGAAGATTGACCCGAGGGCTGAAGCCACATCTTTCGTTGATCCGGAGAAGGGGATCGGATCGATCGAGGAGGCCCTGGCAGGCGCCCGCGACATAATCGCAGAGAAGATCAGCGAGGACCCTGAAGCCAGATCGAGGATGCGTGACCTCTTTTTGGCCCGGGGAGCTCTGCGGTCGAAGTCGTCCGAAAGCCTGGAAGGGGATGGCTCCAAGTACAGAGATTACACCGACTGGTCCGAGTCCCTCTCCAAGGCCCCGTCTCACAGGGTCATGGCGATGATGAGGGGCAAAAAAGAGGGTTTTCTGATATTGCACGTTGAGCCACCCCAGGAAAAGGCGTCTCTTATTCTCGAGTCTCTCTTCGTCAAGGGGAAGGGTCCTGCCTCCCAAGAGGTAGGGCTGGCTTTGCAGGACGGCTACAAGAGGCTCTTGGCTCCGTCGATGGAAAGGGAGAGCCTCTCATCCATCAGGGAGCGGGCCGAGGAGAAGGCGATCGAGGTCTTCGCCGAGAACCTGCGCCAGCTCCTCCTGGAGCCGCCCCTGGGGGAGAAGACGGTCCTTGCGATAGATCCCGGTTTTCGGACCGGCTGCAAGGTGGCCGTCCTCGATCGGCAGGGATCTTTGGTCGCAAAAGATGTCATCTATCCCCACCCCCCTCAAAAAGAGGTTCGGCAAGCGGCCCAGAAGGTCCTGGAGCTTTGCGACCGATTCTGTGTGGAGTTCATCGCCGTCGGAAACGGGACCGCCGGGAGGGAGACTGAGGAGTTTCTCGGAGGACTGAAGCTGCCCGGCGATATTCCGACGGTGATGGTGAACGAAGCGGGAGCCTCCATCTACTCGGCGTCCAAATGCGCCAGAGAGGAGTTTCCAGACGAGGACGTGACCGTCCGCAGCACCATCTCCATCGGCAGACGTCTCATGGACCCTCTGGCGGAATTGGTCAAGATTGATCCAAAGTCGATAGGTGTGGGCCAGTACCAGCACGACGTGAACCAGACGGCCCTGAAAAGAAAGCTTGAGGACGTCGTCGAGATCTGCGTCAACATGGTGGGGGTGGACCTGAACACCGCGAGCATTGGACTTCTCTCGCGCGTCTCAGGGCTGGGGCCGAAGCTGGCAGGATCGATAGTCAAGTACAGAGACGAGCACGGACCCTTCAGGTCCAGAAAGGAGCTGAAAATGGTTTCCGGCCTCGGTCCGAAGGCCTTCGAGCAAGCTGCGGGCTTTCTCAGGATAAGAGGCGGGTCTAACCCCCTGGACGGCTCCGCAGTCCATCCTGAGAGCTACGTGATCGTGGAGGCGATGGCCCGGGACCTTGGCGCGTCCGTCGAGGAGCTGATGAAAACGGCCGCCCTCCAAAAGAGGATCGATCCGGAAAAGTACGTTTCAGAAAAGGCGGGCCTTCCTACCCTCAAAGACATCCTCGCAGAGCTGTCAAAGCCAGGAAGAGACCCCCGCCAGGAGTTTGAGGTCTTCAGTTTCACTCCTGGCGTTGAGAAGATGGAGGACCTTCGGCCAGGGATGAAGCTGTCGGGGATCGTGACGAACGTCACCGCCTTTGGCGCCTTCGTCGACGTCGGCGTCCACCAGGACGGGTTGGCCCACATCAGCCAGCTTGCGGATCGCTTCGTCAGAAACCCGGCGGAGGTGGTGAGGGTCCACCAGAAGGTCGAGGTCACCGTCCTGGAAGTGGACCTGGACCGAAAGAGGATATCCCTCTCGATGAGGGAGAACCCCGATATTAAAGGGGAAGGCGATTCTTAGCGGTATGGCTCCTAACCCGTGAAATTCCTCATATTATCCTAACGCCGAAGAATACCGGCAGAGCCGCCAGTATCGTCGGAATTCCTACGATCGCCCAGACCAAGCGGCTGCCCCTGAAGATCTTGGCGCCGTCGAGGGGGCCTATGGGTATCATGTTGAACCCCGCCAAGATCAGGTTGATGAAGAACCCGAAGTAAGCAACGCCCATCAAAAGCCCGCCCGCGACGATCCCGCTCTTGATAAGCGAAAAGAAAAAGACCGTCAGCACAATGTTTGTCATGGGGCCTGCCAGGGCTATCCAGAGCTCCTCGCGTCCCGCCTTCGTCTCAGTTCGGTCAACGGGGATGGCGTCGCCGCGGGGGCCGGTAAACCGGGACAGATCATAGGGATCTTTTCGGATCATGACCGCCCCGGGCACGGCGAAGATAAAGCCCATAAAGGCCATGGCGATGATGAAGACGAGGCCCATCCGGTTCGCCCTGTACTCGGCCCAGTAGCCGTACCGCTGGGCTACGAACTTGTGCGCCATCTCGTGCAAAAGGAAGCCCGACCCCACGCCCATGGCCGATATGAAGAAAATGTCGGCTCCAGGCACGCCGCTTTCGCCGATGATGATGGAAAAGGCAAAAGCGAGGACGGCCAGCGATAACGATAGGTCCAATAGCTCCGTTCTGCCTATCCTGCTCGAATGGCTCATGGGCATCAGCTGAGGGAATCGGCCATATTAATTTGTTGATCTGAAACTTTGAATATCGACTATTTATATCGAGAACTGAAACTTTCGGCGATGAAATCTCCCGAAGAGGGATTCGATGAGGTTTCCCTGCTCGAAGAGGTGAAGCCATTTTACGAAGGAAAAGATCCTGCCCACGACTTCTCCCACGCGCTGAGGGTCTATAGGAACGCCAAGGTGATCGGCGAGAAGGAGGGCGCAGATATGCAGGTCCTTTTTTTGGCGGCCCTCCTTCACGACGCAGGGTCCGGATCCAAGCTCCAAAAGAGGTCGGCCGAGACGGAGGCGAGAAAGCTTGCGACCGTCGAGGAGTTCCTGAAATCTAGGGATCTTCCCGAGGACGTGATAAAGAAGGTCCTTCGCGCCGTGGAGGTTCACAGCTTCTCGAAAGGCATCGAGCCCGCTACCCTGGAAGCGAAGGTTCTCCAGGACGCCGACAGGCTCGACGCCATCGGGGCGATAGGGATCGCCAGGGTATTTCTTACGGGCGGCGCCCTCGGCCGAGATCTCTACAATCCCGAGGACCCCTTCTGCAAAGAGAGGGAGCCTGACGATGGAAGGTGGAATCTGGACCATTTCTTCAAAAAGCTCTTGAAGCTCGAAGATGGTATGCACACAGAGACGGCAAAGAGGCTCGCCAAAAGGAGGGGGATCGTTTTGAGAAGGTACCTAACGGACCTGGAGGATGAGATCTCGAAAGGGATATAGGGACGGAGGCCCACCCGAAGAGAAGTAAGACGGGTATAGGGGAAGGAGATACGATGGAGCTTATTTTGAATTGAATACCCCG
>DUKF01000004.1 GCA_013329455.1 Methanotrichaceae archaeon
AAAACGACGCTCATCGAGCTTGCGGCTCAGGTTGTAATCCTGGCCCAGATGGGGTTTCCAGTTCCGGTAGCTTCCTCTCGTCTCTCTATTTTCCAGAGCCTCTACTACTTCGGTAAAAGCAGAGGCACTCTGGGCGCTGGGGCCTTCGAGGCTACGATCCGAAAGTTCTCCGTTCTAGCTGGCGGGGACAGAAAGCTCGTTTTGGCAGACGAGCTTGAAGCGATAACCGAGCCAGGAGCCTCGGCCAAGATCATAGCATCCCTTCTGGACGAGCTTTCGAGAGGGGGTTCTGTCTCCATATTCGTTAGCCATCTTGCGGAGGATGTGGCGAGGTTTGCACAGACCAAGGTTAGGATCGACGGGATCGAGGCCAGAGGTCTCGACGAAAATAACCAGCTGATCGTCGATCGAAACCCCATCTACAACCGCCTGGCAAAAAGCACCCCGGAGCTGATAATCGAAAGGCTCGCTCGAACCACCGAGGGAGATGAGCGTGAATTTTACTCCAGGCTCCTTTCGAAATTCCGGTGAATTTTTATACTAGTAGGATAATTTATGTCATATGGCTGTCTCTTACCATCTGGAGATCTGGCAGATCGTGGCCATATGCCTCTTGATGCTAGTGGTCTTCTTCATCGCCAACTATGTCATCGTCAAGCGGGTGGTCCAGGAGAGGAAGATCCGGGAGGAGAGGGTGGAGAGGTTCATCGCAGCCAGCGTTGCCAGGGACATGAGTCCCGAAAACAGGTCCAAAAAAAGGCCGCGCAGAAAGTTCTGACTTGGGTTCAGGTTTTCGGCTCGGACGAGCGCGATCTTCAAGTCTGATCTAGGTGTCATCATAGTCTCGATGCTGGTTCTGGTTGGAGTTTTGAGGGTGGAACATCTTGGATGGACCTAGACTTTCTGGGTTGCTCTTCCTGTGTTTGCGATCTCATTCGCGTCTTCAGATCCGACGAACATTCGGGTTGCTCTTATGTCTTACGTACGTGCTGGCTCAGTCGGAATATTTGCTTGCCGAAACAGAGGGCATGTCCAGCATCCACCTTGATCGAAGATCCTGACCTTGCCGCGCCATCAGGAGAGATGCTCCTGCACAGTAACTGGATCACTTGGGTCCTATTTTCAAAGCTCTGTTAGGCTACCTTTTGCCATTTTGAATAACTTTCGTCTTATCATGACGCGAAAGATGACTGTAGATAATATACAATTTTACAAATGTTGTCGAACGTTGTCGAAATTGCGTCCCAGGATACTATACGCGCAATTTATAAAATAATGGGACTTTTTAACAAAAAGCCTTATTTACTATGAATACTCTGGGTGGCGAGAGGTGTCAGGCGTGAACAATCTTCGAATTGCTTTGGGTTTATTCGCTCTGCTGATATTTTCGGGTATAGGGGCAGCGCAATCTAACCTGGGCTCGGTTGACGAAGCCGATGATCCGACAATTGGTGGCTCCCGCAGTGCTATTTCAGTGGAGGTTTACTCTACGCCCGACAACGCAAGTGAAGTTGATGCGGTCATGTTCACTTATAACGTCTATAATCTCGGGACGAGCAAGCTTTGCAGTATCACCATAAACAACTCACTACATGGGGTGGATCCTCTGGAGCCCTTCGAACTGGAATCAGGTGAAAATGCAACACTTACTGCAGAGTATGATATAACATCCGAAGACCGCGAGTTTTCCTTCCTGTTGAACGACGTCAGTGCGACTGGCCACAGCTGCGAAGATGGCAGCGCAACAACAACTGCGGTGGCGGGATGTGCCGTGTTACTAAGTTAGGACGGAATCCCATCATGATCACCTCTTTTGGTAAACAAATCGGCTGAGGCAGCTCCGATCCAGCCTCTCCGACTAAAGCTATTTTGGGGAGATATGCGGGCTTTATCCCTGCCGACCATAATTATCCGAAATTCGAATTTTGGGTCGCTCTGATCATATTTATGGGCCGCGAATCGAGTACAATGTTATGGTTTTTGGAGGCAGGTACGCCTGACAGGACGGACGCATCAAATCAAAAAATTCCATCAATGCAATTCATAATATTCTGGAATATATATTTTAGTTAGGCCTCCTGCCAATATTATGGGAAATCTCTTTATAGTATAAACAAGGGAACTACCGACGGGGTGTGTACTTAAATGAGCGATAAGACGGAGCAGTTGAAAGAGCTGTTCTTGAAGATCTCAAGCAGCACCAAAGTGGTTGAGAAGCAGGCCACGCTACATGGCGATCTCAAAGGAAGTTCAGAGATCGAACGTAAGCTTCGAGTGGTTGTATCCGATATGTGCAAGCGATACAACATACAGACCAAGCTCACCCCCGAGCAGCTAGCTGCCGTGGTGAGGCTATTTTATAAAGGGCACAGCGATACCGAGATCGCTGTGCAACTGGGAGATCGAGCGCTCAACAAGACCGTCAGTCGCGCCAGGATCAAGCTCCATCTGTTCCGAGAATCCGACCTGAAGCCACCCTTTGAAAAGCAGGAGTTTTTGAAGTTGGCTGAAGCCAGCCTATCGGTGAAGGAAATGAGCGAAGGTCTGGGAGTGGCCCCCTCCACCATCAGCGAGTACAAGAACATCTTCGAGTGCCAGGCGGCTGCTGAGAGGGACGGATATACCAAGCGCTTTGAGGATATTATCTCTGACCAGGACGTCTCAGAGAGGATGGTCACCCACATCTCCAAGGATGGGCTGCAGGACACCATGGACACCGATTATGAGACTGCAGAAGCTTGAAAGGGGGTCTGCCCCAACCCGAGAAGCAGCTCTCCCAAGCCATATTTAAAAAAGTTCAGTCTTTTTTTTCTTCATCTTCAGGATCGCGCCGCCTTCGTATCCTTCGCTGCAAATTAAGATATTGATGTACTTTTAGACCCTTTCCGCTTCGTAGGGTCCCGATAGTTCTAACGAATCGCTGTCCCGGTAGTAAAACTCGCCCTGGATTTTGTCATCGTTCACCATCCGTCCATCTGTAAAGGATATGGTTGTCAGGGGGTCCTTCCCATCTGCGCTTTTTGTGGCCAGGTAGAATGCTTTTATCTTGCCGCCATCGATGGTCCCAAAGATGACGCCACCGTACCCATCTCCGGACGGATTAACCTCTACCGAATAAGATCCAATTACGTTGTTGCCGATCTGCTGGATGTTGGCGGTCATGATCTCTTCAACTGGACCGAAGTTGTAGCTGGACTCCCAGGTCCCCGTAACGTCGGCGTTGCTGAGGGCAGCACAGGGATGGAGGAGGGCCGCCAAGGCGAGCAGAATAACTGACCATTTGATCGTTTTCATGTCGATCTCACCATCTTCCTTTTATCATGTGTGGTTTTGATCTGTATTAATAGTTAATCTCAATCTCAGTATCAAATTGCCACCGCCGATAGTTGATGGAGGAGGTCAAAAGTCAGACTGGTGGCGGCGCCTTAGTGTCCTGGTTTGTATGACGGCCACCCAAAACACATTGAATTATTCAACAGCGTAATATTGTCCCAAAATATGTGAACACTGCAATCCTTTGTCGGTTATTTGCTCATCCCCGTAGCAGAGCTGCAGGGTATTCAATAAAAATATATGCATAACCGAGTCTCATCGAAGTGCAATTATAAAAATTATAAAAAAATAATGAAGAGAACGCTCGCAAAAATGCATTTTCCGTCAACAAATAAATCCAGAATAACTGGGTTTCTCCTCACTCTGAAGTAGTATATGTAAACGTATCCATACAATATCAGTCCGGCCATCAACAGCTGGATCTCACCGTTCACCAAGGCCAGTAGGGGCAAGAGCATGCTGTTCAGAGCTAAAAGGATCGCGGTGGTCTTTCTGGTGCCCAAAATCACGGGTATCGTCCTAACACCCATCTCTTCGTCACCTTTGACATCCCTTACGTCGTAGAGAACAGCGGCTATGAAGGTCATCATCAGCATGAAGTAGAATATAGTTCCCAAAGTTTTCATATCTGGCGGATTGATCATGTATGCGGCAGGAAGAAGGGTGCATGTCAATCCCCAAGCGACAGCCACGACGACGTTTTTTATAATTGGTATATCCTTGAGCCTGAAGTTCAGCATGGGCACCTTTGTTGCATAAAAGGCATTCGCGGCGAAGGGCAGGAAGATAATTGGAAGGGCAAATGGTTTACTTTGAAGGAGGATCAAACCGGCCAGGAAATAAGCCGCCAAGGAACATAAGAGAAAAAGCCTCTTCCTTTCAGAGAGAACTTTCTGTCTTTCGGGCATGTTGGTGGTGTCCTTGTCCATATCCACAATACTGTCCAGGCTGTAGATTGAGAATGTAATCAAAAACACGACGAGGCACGCAGATATACTTGGAGCCATTCCGAACAAGAGACTTGCTATATAAGCTCTGAAGAAGCCCGTGAATCCAATAAAAAGTGAGCTAACAGAGAGCAACGATAGTACCTGCTCGGCAATTTTGTACCCTTTTCTACAATAAGACATCCAAACGGTGTTCAGCATCATAGAAAAATGCCCATGTTCAAGCATAACAGTATTGTTTAAACTTCACAAATATGTACTCTTCTAAGAAGAAAAATAGCATTATTCTTAAACCAGTCGTATGTTTTCGCATTACATGCCAATTATATTATCCCTGGCACTATTCAAACTGCTAAATCGGTTATTTGGCCATCCCAACCACGGCAAGCTGTAGGGCATTCAAATCAAAAAATACCCATGATCCGAAGGCTCATGCCTGAAAGATAAAAATCGATACGTATCAGGGCCATGGTCAGACCATTCTCGTGGGAATGTCGGATGCATTCTCTATTAACTCAGATTTTTCGCGATAAAAACTGAATAGTTCCATCCCCCACGTGATGGCGTCTTCTCCCATACAGATGAGATCGCTACCAAGATCGTAACCACCATCGATTCGGAATAACCCCAAGTTCAGGATGGAATCTGTGACTGTAAAGGCGGTAGTTACGACTTCGTCTATACAATATAGACTAAAATTTTCATGATTTAGTAGTTCGCTTATAAGATCGTAGTAGTCGTTGTAGACGATCTTTAAAATATCAGTCGTTAATATCAAATTTACTTCCGATCCCTTTTTAAGCAGCGCGGCGATCAGCAGAGGAAAATCTGACATCATTATTGGTGATACACCATACATCTGCTTCGAATTAACGACCTCTTTGAGGAAATATTTTTGAGTCTTGAGTGGATCAAAATGATCAGAGGCCATGATCTTTGAATGGGTGAGCATGCCTATTTTCCTTAGGAGTTCTACTGGTATCCCGTTTATGTCATGCGTCAACCAGAAGTCCCGATGTTCCTCCAGAGCCAGGACGAAGTCGATCATATCGGTCAGCATGTAAGCCTGCATCTTGCCCAGGTTGGTGAGACCATAGCCCTTGTCGGTCCTGGTCACCAGATTTGAATCGGTCATCTCCTTGATGGCGTGCAGAATTGTTGTATTTCTGATGCCCATCTCCTTCTCCAGATCGCTGGTGCTCTTATCGCCATCTTTCAAGCAAATGAGGATTTTAGTTCGCACCTTGGAGCGCGTGAAGGATTTTATGGAATCCTCCGCCAAATCATACTTGTCAGGCTCCGACATAATTCCGCTACCCCACCCCTCAGTATCTGAGATCACTTATTAATCTGTTTTGTCCGGTTAAAGCCACCTCTAATACATAACGATCTCCTTCACCAGTACCTGGAGAATGATATGTCTATATTGAGGATTTGCACTACTAGGCATTCCACAGAGCTGATAAGATATATATTTGCCGATGTCTTATGTCAAAAATTTAGACTTTCCTGATACGATAAAATGGCGCCTCTCCTTTGTATCGGGTGTGCTTAGGGGATCAGTGATAACGGTAATGTAAATATTCAACTAAAATATATGGCATTGTCAAAGAAATTCACTAAACAGCCAGCCAAAGTCAAACAGCGCACCCCG
>DUKF01000213.1 GCA_013329455.1 Methanotrichaceae archaeon
TGGCCCGGCTACTCCAGAATCAACTTCCGGGCTGACGCGGTCGGACGTCATATCCTCATATTCGTCGTCAACAACCAGCCGAGCAACGCGGTGATCATCGACGTCAGCAGCGGTGGATGGCCGCCAAGTCCCGGTCCCGGACCTGTGCCTTCGTATGCCAGGGTGACCGTCAGATCGAGCTGGCTCACAGGATACAGCGTCAACGTAGACGGCATCCACGAGTATAACGACATCAGCGACGGCAGGCTCGACGGGATCGTCAGCTTCACCGTCTCAGGCGACCAGTATCACAACATAAAGATAACTAGTCCAGGCTACATTAGGTCGTACTACAGGTACTTCAGGAGTGGCTACGCCTACACCCTCACAATGTAAGAGGGAAGCTGGCAGGCCGATCTAATCTTTTTAATAAAATGAGTTCGAGGGAGGAAGCGAAAGCCTCAACCCTCGGATCCGAATTTTTCTCGAGGTCTCTTCAAAGACGATTCGATCTTAACTCCTGAGTCTCAGGACCAGAGCTGCCGCCAGAAGGCCTGCTACGGCAAATAGTGCCTCGAAGCCCGGCTGCTTCTCAGGCTCAGTCTTGGCCTCTTCCTTCTCCTCTTCGGCCGCGATGGCTATCGGCTCGGGTGCTGCCTCTTTGTCCATCTTCGCCTCAGGCTCGGCGACGACCTCCTCCTCAACGACGATCACTTCTTTCTCGTCTTCGAGTCCCTGGCCAGTCCCCTGTGCCTCTTCTTTCATCTCAGGGTTTTCGATTCCGGTTCCGGCCTCGTGAATACCCTTAGGGCCCGCATCCTCGCCGCCCTGGCTCGAAGCTAGAGCTATCGAGCAGAGAAAGGCGAGGACCAAAAGCGATGCGACAATTTTCTTCATGGATAGTACCCACCTCTCAGTTGCTAACACATAATATAAATTTAACTACCATGTTCATGGCACGAAAAATCATGAATACCTCCAAGAAACCACCTTTTTAAGAAGAAAACGCCTCGTTATCTGAGCGGCAACATGGGCTCAATGGTTATCGATTTAGCGATTAATTCTAAAATATGTGACAAAGTCAAAGAGGTAGATTAAACAATAAATATTCGTCACACTTTCGCAGTGAACCTATTTCAAGACTATTTGCGCATCCCTTCATCGCGAATCGAAGTTTGTATGTCGATAGAAGAAACCAGTTCCTGCTCTTTGGCGACGGTCATGCCGAGAAGCAGCACTACACCTGGAACGCCTTCTGGTTGCTGAACCTGAGACATTCGCAGGAGGCCTGCCTATCTGTGCCCCTCGGCTGGCTCGAGAAGTTGACTTCGTATGAATTCGAGTCGCTTGCGTCCTCGGATGTGATTAAACTGTATTCCTTGCGTGAGTGACGGATACTCCAACAATCCGTCCTCTGCAACGCGCCACTCCTCCCTGGTCTCCGAAGAGAATACCTGCGAACAGGACGATGATGCCGAGAACGGCGATCGATCGCGCGATTGGGGACTCTCTTCCCCATATTTTCCGTACCTTCGGCCTTCTTTGCACGAGCCTTACTTGATCATTACGGCTATCGCAGCCCCTCAGGATGGCGAACTGCGTCATCTATTTATGATAATTGATCCAGTTGATTGAATAGAATATTTTTGAAATGGGGTGGTATCATGGAACCTTCGATAAGCATCGGGGATCATCTAGTGAAGAGGCTCTTGGATCTGGGTGTCGGCCACGTCTTCGGCATACCCGGCGATTACGTCCTGGGGTTTGACAAAAAGCTGGAGGAAAGCAGGCTTAAGTTCGTCACCACCTGCGATGAGCAGGGTGCCGGATTTGCCGCAGACGCATACGCTCGCTTGAACGGGTTGGGCGCCGTCTGCATCACCTATTGTGTGGGTGGGCTTAAGGTGACCAATACCACAGCCCAGGCTTACGCCGAGAAGTCGCCCGTTGTGATCATCAGCGGATCTCCTGGGATGGGGGAACGCTACAAGCATCCTCTGCTCCATCACATGGTCAAGGACTTTGACACCCAGCTGAAAGTCTTCCAGGAGCTGACCATCGCCTCCACGGTCCTCGACGATCCCCAGACCGCCTGCCAGGAGATCGACCGGGTCTTGTCGGCGGCAGTCAGATACAAAAGGCCGGTATACATCGAGCTGCCGAGGGACATGGTCGATAGATCCGTTGTAGCGGCCAAATCCGGCTTCGAAGAAGAAGAATATAGCAGTGACCCGCACGTCCTGGACGAGGCCTTGGCCGAGGCGGTGGAGATGATAAACGCCGCCAAAAGGCCGGTCATCATCGCCGGGGTGGAGATGCACAGATTTGGATTGAGGGATCAGTTGGTGCGTCTTCTGGAGAAGACGAACATACCGGTAGCATCGACCATCCTGAGCAAATCGGTGGTCGATGAATGCAATCTTCTGTACATGGGGATCTACGAAGGGTCCATGGGGCCAGAGGTGGTCCAGGAGTACGTGGAGTCCAGCGACTGTTTGATACTGCTTGGCACCTTCATGACCGATCTCAACCTGGGCATGTACACGGCTCATCTGGATCCGGACCGGACCATCTGCGTCACCAGCGAGAAGCTCTCGATAAGGTACCACAATTATGAGAACGTCTTGTTACGTGACTTCATTCAGGGGCTGATAGAAGCCAAGGTCGAACGTCGACCGTCTGAACAAATACCTCATCCCGAGCCGATCGCTCCCTTCTCGGCCGTGCCTCGGAGAAAGATGACGGTCAAACGCGTCTTCCAGGGGCTGAACGCCTTCCTAGCCGACGAGTCGGTGATCATAGCCGACACCGGCGATGCCCTTTTCGGAGGAGTGGACCTGGTGCTCGGATGCGATACGTATTTCCTCTCACCTGCCTACTACGCATCTCTCGGTTTTGCCGTTCCTGCGGCCGTCGGCGCCTCATTTGCCGTTCCGTCCAGGCGACCCCTGGTCTTGGTGGGAGACGGGGCCTTCCAGATGACGGGCATGGAGCTGTCCACCGTGGCCAAGTACGACCTGAACCCCATCATCTTGGTCCTCAATAACTCCAGTTACGGTACAGAGCGCCCGATTCTGGACGGATCCTTCAACGATCTCCATCCCTGGAGTTACAGCCTGCTACCCGAGATTTTTGGTGGAGGAAAGGGTTTTCTCGTAGAGACCGAGGACGAGTTCGAGGCTGCGCTGCGGGCAGCACGAGAGGACACCGATGGGTTCTGCCTCCTAGAGATAATCCTCGATCCTCACGACATATCCCCGGCGCTGCAGAGGTTGACCGCGAGTCTGGCAGAGAGGGTGCGTCCGCGGTGACTTACCTCCACACGATCTCCGGGTGACCGTCCTCTCGCTCTTGGGATATGTTCTTGACAGCTTCGCCCATGTTCCCAGGCTCGGGCGAAGCTGGGAAGGGGCCGATCGTCTTCGATTCCCTTCCCACCTCGATCTTCTGCTCGATCTGTCGGTTCGTCCTCCACGACTGTAAAAATATTATGCCAGCTTCAGTATGGCCATCTCGTGCCCCTCCAAAGGCACCTTGACCGCGTGCCGATCGCCTGCCGATATGACCTTGAATCTCTTCTTTGGTCCGATCAGGCTCTCCATCTTCCCTCCCGCCAGAGTCAGGTTCTGGTCCACGGTCACGAAGTCGCTCCTGGGGACCGCGTCCAGGTTGAGGGTCATCACGATCTCCGTATCGTCCAGGATCCGGGAGTAGGCAAGAGTGCAGTGGCCGTCGATGGGTTGGCCGAAGTCTGCGCCGTTACCCGATATCTCCCTGAAGTACTGCCTCCCGTACCGCAGCGCGGGCTCCTTCTTCCTGATCTCGGCTATCCGGGATATCTCCCTGTAGAGCGAGTGATGTGCATCGAAGAAGTGATGATCGTGGGTTTTGAAGGCGCCCCAGCGCCCGCCAAACATGCACTCTCTGATGTACTTGTCGTGATCTCCTCCGCCGTCGAACCCCTGCTCAGTCCCGTAGTAGATGCAAGGAACACCCAGACTGGTCAGAAGATAGCCCACCGCCAGGACGGCCTGCTTCTGATGAGGGTCGTTGTGAAGGAACCTGGCCCGGGGCGATCTGCCGATCTGGTCGTGGTTGTCCACGAAGGTCACAAAGTACTGGCTCGCTCGTCCGTGGTCCACGTAAAGATCCCTGAACCGGTCGTACCTGTTCCTCAGGACGGCGGGGTTCTCAAAGCCCTTGATCACCCATTCAAGGACGGACCACAGGGGAAAATCGAGGGCCGCATCCAACGAAGGAAAACGCTCGTTTGTCTTGGGAATGCGGGCGTTGCGACCAATGTACTGGTCGATGAAGGCGTCGCCTCCCACGACCTCGCCAAAGAGGAAGAAGTTCTTCTTGCCGATGGACTGGGCGTACTCCCTTATAGCGTTGCAGAATATGGCGGTGCTGGACTCTTCAATGTGCTTTGCCGCATCCAGCCGGTAACCGTCCACGTCCGCTGCCGCGATCCAACGCTTGTAAGAGTCGATCAGGGCACCCAAAACCTGCGAGTTGGATGTGTCCAGCTCTTTGAGGGAGCAGAAGTCTCCATCCCTAGTCTCGGGGAAGGCATCCCAGTTTCTTATCTCGCCCTTTCTCCGGTACCACTCCTGATCCTGAAACTCCCGGGGCCATACGGCATGGTCATTGGGAAACTCGGCCCTGAGCCGCTGGCTCTGCCGCTGGCCCTCCTCCTGGAGGCAGAAGTTGCCGATGTAAAACTTGCACAACCCCATCTCCTCCGGGGACTCGCCCTTGACCTTGCCCTCGTCCACCCCCCCACGCCAGAATCCGAAGGAGAACCTTACACCGTTCCAGTAATAGTAGGGAAGATCCCCAGGATAGGCCCAGTTGTCTCCGGTGTGGTTTAGGACGACGTCCAGGATCACATACATCCCTGTTTTGTGAGCCACACGGACCAGCCTTCTGAAGTCTTCTTCTGACCCGAACCTGGGATCGACGTCCAGAAAGTTCTGTATGCCGTAGCCGTGATAGGTATCCATCTCCGTCCGATTCTTGAATATGGGGCTCAGCCAGATCGTGGTGCAACCCAGTCCTTTGACATAGTCCAGCTTATCGGTGATGCCCTTCAGGGTTCCGCCCTGCCACTCCTCGCCCAGGGAGTCATCCCTCTCCTGGGGAAGGCCAGGCCTGTAGGGCTTTCTCTTCTTGCCGTCGTTGAACCTGTCAACCAGCAAGTGGTAGATGAACTGATCTCTCCAGTCAGAGGGTGAAGGGAAGACTGGGCCAAGAGGCTTGAAATCCACCTCTCTCAGGCTCTGAGGTTTCTTTTTAGACATGTTCGCTCACCTTTGGGTGTTTCGAGAGGTTCGCGCCGTGAAGGTCGGTGACTGCGCGAATTCGGCTAGCTCGCATGGGGATTGAATTCAAATATAGTGCCTGAGTCACCTCCAGATACTCAATCTGAAATCAGCCTCAACACCCCATTATCGCCATCTTTCGGCCCTATGATCTAGCGCGATTGTGCTGGCGCTTGAACGTAACTAATATGTCATCAGGATTATATGAAATTTTGGTTCGACAGTTGCTAGACCAAGACGGTGCTAGAATGGACTTTGCGCAGATCCACACGAGAACGGAAAGA
>DUKF01000083.1:0-6562 GCA_013329455.1 Methanotrichaceae archaeon
GCAAAGGTCGACGCCGGGGATCTTCGTTCGGGCCGGAGATCTCGCAGATCTCGAGGTCTTCGGCGAGGGGACGACCTACTATTTAAGAGAAGACGGATCTGATTTTCGAGGCATCTCTTCGGCCGGAGATGGAACCTTCGTTCTTGGAGACCACATCGGCATCGGAGAGGAGGACGAGACCTTCCTGGAGGGTCTGGATGCAAAAATCGTCTCCGTGGGGCCGACCAGCCTCCACGCAGACCACTGCATAGTGCTGATAAACAATGAGCTGGATAGAAGAGAAGCATCAACCGAGATGGACGAAAAAATAGACGAAAAAGAGACGCGTCAACATGAGTTCTGATGAAATGGAGAATAACGTAGCCAACCTGACGGAGGTTGCAAGAAGGATCCTCTGTCTCGGCCCTATCTGCGACAGCTGTCTTGGTCGGCAGTTCGCGATGCTCTCGACGGGTTTGACGAACGCGGAACGGGGCAGGGCCATCAAGACCTTCCTATCCATGGCAGGATCCCTGGACGAATCAGGCCGGGATATTTTGAAAGAGCTTGCGCCAAGCTCCAAGAGCGCGAGGCTGAAGCTGGGTGAGGAGGGCGAGCCGGAGCGATGCTTGGTCTGTCTTGGAGAGATGGAGCCGGAGAAACTGAACCGTTGGGCAGAGGCTGCAGAAAGGGAGCTTCGCCACATCGAGCACGAGACCTTCCTCGTAGGCACCAAGATTAGCGGCCTTCTCGCCGAAAATGAGGAGCTTATCCTGGCGGACGGCGGGTCCAGGCACGCCGAGCCTATGAAGTCCGAGCTGAACCGCGAGGTTGGAAAGAGGATCGCGGAGAGGACAGGAAAGACAACAAGCTTCAGCTCTCCTGACGTCCTCACGATCCTGAATCTGGAAGAAGGTCAGGTGGAGGTCCAGGTCACTTCCCTTTACATCCTGGGAAGGTATCGAAAGCTGGTCCGGGGATTTCCCCAGACCAGGTGGCCTTGCCGCGAATGCGGCGGGAGCGGGTGCGAGAGCTGCAACCACACCGGCCGCAGGTACCAGGAGTCGGTGGACGAGCTGATCCGAGACCCCGTAATCGAGGCCGCGAGGTGCGACGACACAGTCTTTCACGGCTCGGGACGGGAAGATATCGACGCAAGGATGCTCGGGACGGGCCGGCCCTTCGTGGTAGAGGCGGCCTCTCCAAGGATCAGGAGCTTTGACCTGGCCCGTCTCCAGGAGGAGATCAACCGTCGCGCCGCAGGAAAGGTTGAGGTACTGGATCTCGAATTCACGGAAAAGGCGACGGTCGAGCACCTGAAGACGGCCCTTTTCGAGAAGACCTACTCGATGCTGGTGGAATTCGAGGGCGAAGTACCAGAAGAAAAGCTTAAATCAGTTCTGAACAAACTGGTCGGCTTGGTTGAACAGCGCACGCCAACCCGAGTCTCTCATCGGAGGGCCGACAAGGTCCGCATAAGGGAGGTCCTCGACTTTCGGCTTGACCAGTTCTCGAGCAAGACCGCCAGGATGACCCTCACGGGGTCCAGCGGCCTTTACGTAAAAGAGCTGGTCTCCGGAGACGACGGAAGAACGAAGCCAAGCCTGGCAGGACTTCTCGAAGTTGAGGCGAAGGTGGCGGAGCTAGACGTAATAAATGTAGGTGGAGAGGCAGATGCCCAAGTCACACGGAGTACGAAGACGGACTAAAGACAAGCTGAGCAAATCGGTCAGAGCGCGGGGGATCTCCCCCGTGAGCAGGGCGATCCAAGACTTCAGCGACGGCCAGATGGTCCACATAGTTCTGGACCCGAGCATACACAGGGGAATGCCAAACCCCAAGTTCCACGGAAAGACCGGCAAGGTCTTGGGCCGGAGAGGCAGGGCTTACATGCTGGAAGTCAGGGACGGAAACGCCCTCAAGATGGTCATATCCCTCCCGGAACATCTGAAACCCCAGAAATAAGATGATCGTCAAAAATATTTTGAGCGAAGAGCTCATGACCCTCGCCGAGGTCGAGGAGGGCCTCGAGGATATAAGGCTCAGGAGGGCCGAAGAGCCCGAAGAGCTGGGTTACGAGCTTAGAAGGGCGATCAAACACGCCAACATCTTCTCTCAGGGGACGGCCGAAGAGAGCCGTAAGATGGTGGAAGAGCTCTCCGGGCTCGAGAAGATGAATCCTGAGATCGCAACGAAGATCACCGACCTCCGGCCCAAGACCAAGGACGAGATCAGGGCTCTTTACGCCAAAGAGCGGTTCACTCTCTTGGACGAGGATCTTGACGCGATACTCGACATCGTGCTGAGAGGATAAGCATCCGATTGAGAGGATAAGTATGGCCGCGGGCAGATCTCCACGACGCGAAGAGACAGCTTGGGTTCTCGACTACCTGCCCTACGGGCACGTCTCGGACTCGATGGGCCGGTATCAGAAGAGGCCCCTCGTACAGGCGGTGGGCGAAAGAGATTTCGTGCTGATGGAGATGGCCCCGAAGGAGGGTGCGGTGCCGGAGATTGGTGTCAAGGTCCAGCTCGTGAGCAAAGACCGGCCGGTCATAGATCGGGTCAACCGCAGGATCGGCTACGAAGATCTCACCCAGGGCGCAAGGGTCGAACTTCCCTACGCTCTCCAGAAGATCGTCCTGGAGAAGGAGGGACATTACCTTCGCTTTTTCAATGAGGCAGGTCCCCTGACCACCAGGATGCACGCGCTGGAGCTTTTGCCGGGGATCGGTAAGAAGCTGATGTGGGCGGTCCTGAAGGAGCGAAAGAAGGGCACCTTCAAGAGCTTTGAAGATCTCTCCGAGCGGGTGAAGGGAATCTACAACCCCGAGAAGCTTCTCGCGAAGCGCATCGAGGACGAGATCGCCGACGACAGGATAAAGTACCGTATCTTCACCGCTAGTCCGCGCCGACGATGAGAAGGAAGGGGCCCCCCTTTCCAGCAGGCCCCGAATTTCGTATATCTCATTTTTTTCTAGGGGACCGGTACGATGAAGAAGCTTGGTCAACATTTTCTGGTCGATCGTAGGGTTCTCGATCGGATAGGCGATTATGCATCCCTCTCCGAAGAGGACAGAGTGCTGGAGATAGGACCGGGGACCGGAAACCTGACCGAAGTGTTGTCAACCCGGTCAGGGACCGTCCTCGCCGTCGAGGTCGACCCGGCCCTTGCAATATCCCTTGAAGGTCGTTTTCCAAACGTCGAGGTGATCAGAGGCGATGCCATCAGGGTCACCCTTCCCGATTACAACAAGATCGTATCGAACCTCCCCTACCAGATATCCTCCAAGATCACCTTCAGGCTTCTGGAGAGACCCTTCGATCTCGCGGTTTTGATGTACCAGAGGGAGTTTGCCGAGAGGATGGTGGCGTCGCCAGGAACCAAGGACTGCGGCAGGCTCACCCTCAACGTCGCCCTCCGCGCCGAGGCCGAGATTCTCGAACGGGTGCCCAGGGGCGCATTTCGCCCGCGGCCGAAGGTCGAGTCTGCAATAGTCCGCCTTCGACCCCGCGAAAAGCGAATTCCCGTCGACGAGAGGGCCTTTGACAATCTCACCCGAGGCCTCTTCTCCATGAGGCGGAAGAAGGTGAAAAAATCCCTGGCCATGATGAGGGTTCCTTCTGACGCCATGTTGCGGATCGATCCCAACCTTCTTGAAAGAAGGCCTCAGGAGCTGAGCCTTGAGGACGTGGTCAATTTAGCGAAGACGATCTCTGGAAAGTGACCCGGTGGCCGTATCCAAAAAGTCGGGCCGTCGAAAGCCTNNCCAGCAGCCGTATCTCAAAAGTCCGGCCGGCGAAAGCCTCGATTTTTTATACTCTCCCTTCCATTCTATCATCGATGATAGCATCAGTTGAGCGCTCGCTGGTCTCGGGCGAGGTCGCGGTCCCGCCCTCCAAGAGCTACACCCACAGGGCGATTACCATCAGTGCCCTTGGACCCGGCGGCTCTGTGAAACGGCCGCTGATATCAGCCGACACCATGGCCACCATCAACACCGCTGAGGCCTTCGGTGCCCAGATTGAAGGGCAGGAGGAAGAACTTTCGGTGATAGGCGTTGGAGGGCGGCCTTCGACGCCAGAGAACGTGATAGACGTTGATAACTCCGGAACCACCCTCCGAATCATGTCCGCGGTAGCGGCCCTTACCGAAGGCGCAATCCTAACGGGAGACGCCTCCATCAGGCGAAGGCCCAACGGCCCGCTTCTCAAATCCCTCTGCGATCTCGGGGCCGATGCCTTCTCGATAAAGAATAACGACTGCGCCCCCCTGGTGATCAGGGGGAGAATTCACGGCGGAAGAACCGTCCTTGACGGGAGCGTCAGCTCGCAGTTCCTCTCGGCCCTTCTGATATCCTGCCCCCTCGCCGATAACGATTCCAAGATCGAGATCAGTGGGGAGCTGAAGTCCCGCCCCTATGCTGAGATCACCCTCGAGATGCTAGAGGTGGCCGGAGCGAAGATTGAGACAGATTTTCGCAAATTCTTCATCGAGGGCGGCCAGAGCTACGACCTGGACGGCTACACCGTTCCCGGCGACTTCTCGTCCGCCTCTTACCTTCTCGCAGCGGCGGCGGTGACGGGCTCGCGACTTTCGGTTCGCGGCCTTCGCCCCTCAAAGCAGGGCGACTCGGCGATCGTCGCCATCCTCAAGGAGATGGGGGCAAAGATATCCTGGGACCGACAAGAGGGAAAGCTCGAGATCGAAGGGCGCGATCTTGATGGCGTCGAGGTCGACGCGAGCCTCACGCCAGACCTCGTTCCGACCATCGCCGTCCTGGGAGCTCTCGCAAAGGGCAGGACCATCATCAAGAACGCAGAGCACGTCCGCCACAAAGAGACAGACCGGCTCCACGCCATGGCCGTCGAGCTCTCCAAGATGGGTGCAAAGATCGAAGAGCGGCCCGATGGGCTGGTGATAGAGGGCGGAGAGCTGAAAGGCGCCCAAGTCTGCGGTCACCACGACCACAGGATCGTCATGGCCCTGACGGTGGCGGGGCTCGTCGCAGGAAAGACCAGAATAGAGACCGCGGAATCCGTTTCTATATCCTATCCGGGCTTTTTCGAGGAGATGGCCAGGATCGGATGCAACGTGGAGGTTCACGAAGAGTAAGGCGCAAGCCTCCTCGCCCTCCATAAGTCTTATGTATCAGTAGCGAATCTCAGGCTTGGATTTACGTTTGCGATGATATTCGCCCCATCGGCACTTGCCGATGCGTGGGCGGCGTCGGACTTTGGTCCGGGGCTGCTCCAGAGGGCATCCGGGCCCCGGCCTGGAAGCCTCTAATTTCTGGAGGGATAATTTGACAGAAGAGAATGAAGAGCTGAAACATATAGTGCGCATACTGAACACCAACCTCGATGGGCATCAGCCCGTTCAGATGGCGCTCACCGGCATCAAGGGCATGGGCAGGCGGAACGCTCGGCTGCTCACCCAGAAGGCAGAGCTCGACCCCACAGAGACCCTGGGGCTGCTCTCGGACGAGACGATCGCCAAGCTGAGAGAGGTCGTGGAAGCTGCACAGGACCACATCCCCGTCTGGATGAAGAACCGGAGAAGGGACCTTCTAACGGGCGAGGATCGACACGTTATGGGCACCGACCTCATGCTCACTCTGACAGAAGAGATGAACATCATCAGAGATACCCGTAGCTACCGGGGAATCAGGCACGAGCGGGGCCTTCGTGTCAGAGGCCAGCGGACCCGATCCACTGGGCGAAAGGGAGCTACTGTGGGCGTCAGCAGGAAGAAGAGATGAGCGAGGCTGGTGGATATGGGATACCCTGGTAAGTGTCGGAAGAGTTACGATACGCCGCGCCACCCCTGGGAGGCCGACAGGATCGCTAAAGAGGTGGGGCTTGTCAAGAATTACGGGCTCCGTAACAAGAGAGAAGTCTGGAAAGCCCAGAGCCTTATCAGAAAGTACCGGCGTGTAAGCCGTCAGCTTTTGGCCGCCACAACCCGCGGAAAGACGGGGCTCGATGCTCAGGCGACGGACGTGATGGAACACCTCAAGAATTACGGGGTGCTCAAAGAAGATGGCGATCTCGACTCTGTTCTCTCCATAAAGGTGGAGGACTTTCTGGAAAGAAGGCTTCAGACTCAGGTCTACCGTCAGGGCCTCGCCAAGACTCTCAGGCAGGCTCGCCAGTTCATAGTTCATGGCCACATTCAGATCACGGGGCGGAGAGTGACCATTCCCGGATATTACGTGAAGCGTGGCGAAGAGATGACCATCGATTACTACCCTGGTTCGCCCATGGCTCAGGAGGCACATCCTGAGAGGGCCACCAGAATACCCAAGGTGGAAGGATAAACATGGCAGAAGGAAAATGGGGCGTTGCCCACATATACGCCTCCTTCAACAACACGATCATCACCATAACCGACCTCACCGGCGCGGAGACGATCGCCAAGGTGTCGGGCGGAATGGTGGTCAAGGCTGCAAGGGACGAGAGCTCGCCCTACACGGCCATGCAGATGGCGGGTCAGATCGCCGAGCAGGCCATGACCAACGGGATCATGGGCGTACACGTCAAGGTCAGAGCTCCCGGTGGAAACCGGCAGAGGTCTCCGGGA
>DUKF01000083.1:6653-7538 GCA_013329455.1 Methanotrichaceae archaeon
GGAAAGAGGGGCAGACGGGTGTAAGCTTTGCAGGTGGAACTGATCGAGCTGAGAGAGGACCGGGCGAGGTTCCTTCTGAGTGGTGTTACGCCAGCCTTCGCCAACGCCATAAGGAGGGCCTGCCTTGCTGAGGTGCCGTCCCTGGCCATCGATGAGATAAGTATTTATGATAATACTTCGGTCCTCTTCGACGAGCAGCTCTCACTGAGGCTGGGCCTCGTGCCGATAAAGGCTGACGACCTCAGCCTCTTCTCGGTTCCTGAAGAGTGCGAGTGCGGTGGTGCAGGCTGTCCCGCCTGCCAGCTGGGGATGACCCTTACAGCAGAGGGCCCCTGCACCGTTCACTCCGGAGATCTGAGGTTTGCAGATCCTGGTGTAAAGGCCGCTTTCGAGAAGATCCCGATCGTGATCCTTGGCGATGGCGAAAAGTTGATGTTAGAGGGGACCGTCACCCTTAACCGGGGCACTGTCCAAGTCAGGTGGCAGGTCGGAACCCAGTGCGGCTACAAGAACCTGCCAGACATCCAGATCAGCGATCAGTGTGAAGGCTGCGGAAAGTGCGTCGATGTCTGTCCGCGGAAGATACTTGTGATCGAGGAGAGCGAGGGAAAGCTGGAGGTCACCGACCCCACGAACTGCTCCTTCTGCAAGCTCTGCGTGAACGAGTGCGAGATAGGCGCGATCAAAGTCGTTCCGGTCGAGGACGTCTTCGTGATGAAGATCGACACCGACGGATCGATGCCTGCAAAGGACCTCGTGGCAGGTGCTGCAGGCGAGATCAAGAGGCGCGCATCATCGCTCAGCGAGCAGTTGAGTGAGCTAGCTTAAAAATAACAAAAACAGTAAATCATAAACCCCATGTGCGGGGGTTGCCAAGCCAGGTCA
>DUKF01000179.1 GCA_013329455.1 Methanotrichaceae archaeon
ATCAGCGTCGCCACCAGGTACATCCACTCTCCTGTCGAGGTTCTGAGTCTCAAAGACGTCGAAGCCGGGGCCGAGCTGATCGCCAGAGCTCTCGAGACTGCGCCGAGATTCTTCAACAAAGAGTGATTCTGGCGACTTTCCCTTGGGGAAGTCGGCCCAACCCTTTTTTTAACTCGGAGTTTGCCGACTCCCTTTTTTCAGAAATTTCGAATCAGATCGAGAGAGACGAACAGCCCCGTGTCCGAAAGGAAGGACTTTTCCGCGAAAACGATACCAAAAAGAGAGACTGGAACGTCCTCCACCTCGGGAGGACGCCAATTTGCCGATCTAGCTACCGCCTATCAGGCTGATGACCGCGTAGGCAAGGAGCGTGCCGACGATGAAAGTCACCGCAAAGGCGGGATAGGCTATCCCTGTGGAAACCATCTCTACTGCCATCTTTTATCATCTCACTACGAGGACGGGGCAGGTTGCCCAGTAAAGGACCTTCTGGACGACGCTTCCGATCAGGAGCTTTGTGACGCCGCTCTCACCGTGGCTGCCCATGACGATCAGATCGACTCCTTCAGTCCTGGCAAGGTCAACGATCATGTTGGCGGGCGCACCGGACTTGACCATCGTCTCAACGGCCACGCCTGCTTCATCGGCCATCTTCTTGATCTCGGCCACGGCTTTCTCTCCGCTGGCCTGAAGCTTGGATTCGATGTCCTTCTTGTCAGCACCCAGCTGCCTCACGGCGCTGGCCACGACTACCTCGTTCACAACGTAAACTCCGAGCACCTTCGCGCCGACCGCCTTCGCCAGGTCTACGCCGTGCTGCACCGCGACCCGGGACTTTGCGGAGCCGTCTGTAGCAACTAAAATCTGATCGTACATTTTATCACACCTCTCAAATCTCCCTACAACCTTCTGCACCTTTTGAGCTTATCCACTACGCCTTTGATATAAATAGGTATCTTTCCGATACCGGCATCTAGAAGCCTTATAAAGGGCGTATATCGAGCGCTGGAACAACCTCATCATCTCACTATCATCACCGGCGTGTCAGACCAGTTCAGGACCTTCTGCGCTACGCTGCCGATCAGCTTCGAAGATATCCCTCCGCCTTCGCCGTGGCTTCCCATCAGGATCAAGTCGACACCCTCGATTCTTGCCGTATCGAGGATCCTGGACGCTGGATCGCCCTCTTTGATCAATGGTTCCACCTGGACCCCCGATGCCTCTCCCATCTTTTCGACCTCCCTCACGATCTTTTTGGCGGAGGCCTTGAGTTTCTCTCTGAGATCCTCTTCGGTGGAGCCCCTACGGATCAGGGCAGCGATAAATCTCGAAATCGCCATGTCGTTTATGACATAGAGCACTAGAACGTCAGACCCGAGGGACTTCGCGAGCTTTACGCCGTGTCTGCTGGACTTTATCGAGCTGTCAGAGCCGTCCGTGGCGATCAGAATCTTCCTGTAGTACATCCAATCCCGCCTCCTGGAGCTTTTCTCTTCCGTATAAAAAACTATCTTTTCGCAAGCAGCATCCTTAACGCTAACAGGGCGGCGTTCTCGCCGGAGTCGATCCCCACGCAGGCGACGGGAACTCCCGGCGGCATCTGGGAAATGGCGAGAAGCGCGTCAAGGCCCCCCAGCTTTGCGCTCACTGGGACCCCTATCACAGGCCTGTCCGTCCTGGAGGCGATGAAACCGGGAAGGGCAGCAGAGAGGCCCGCCACCGCTATGAATATCTTCGCGTCGGTATATTTTATGTACCGCTCCAGATCATCGGGGTCTCTGTGGGCCGAGAGAACCCTTTGCTCGTGGTCGACCCCATTCTCCTCGAGAACTCGGAGAACCTTGTCCACCACGGGCTTGTCCGATTTGGATCCCGATACGACGGCAATTTCGGTCATAACTCCCAAACTCTCAAAAAGCAAGTTCCCGTCACGAGCTAGGGCAGGTTGTCCTCTCCCAGAAGCTCGTGCTGTTTTTCCAGGCTCATCTTGATCAGGGTCGCGAATATCTCCTTTATCGCGCCGGCGTCAAGGCCCAACTCAGTGGAATTGTCGAGGACCCTCTTCATCACCAGCTTCTCCTGGTTTGGATCTTCGATCTTGACATCCAGGGCCTTCTTGGCCCCGAAGATATCTTCCGCAAGCCTTACTCGTTCGTCTATCAACCTTATTATCTCTTGGTCCACTTTCTGAACATCTGCGCGAAGATCTTCAAGGCTCATGATCGCAACCTCTCAGCGAAGGATGAGCCCCTGTTGTTAACCTTCGTCCTTATCACCCTTCCGCCGAGATCGAACCACGCCGATTCGACCTCGTCGATATTTTCGTCATCTACCAGGGCGGCGTAGGCAGGGCCCGTCCCCGAGAGGCTCGCACCCATGGCACCAGAATCGAGGGCCGCAAAGATCGGGTCGCTGGAGAGCTTCAGGGCACTGCAGTAGACGATGCCGTTTAAGGTCATGGCCCTAGGATAGTCGCCTTCGAGGGCGAGGTTGAAGATCAGGTCCGCGATGGGTGCCACAAGCCTCGACCTATGAACGTCGGTGTCCCTCGAGAATATCTTCTCATCAGGGACCAGGAGAAGGACCTTCAACTCCAGCTCCTCTCTTTTGAGAAGCTCCATCTCCCTGTTGTCTGTGACCACGACCCCCCCCAGCATCGAGGCTGCGGCGTCGTCGAAGGCCCCGGTTATAGTGACCCCGACGTCCCTTGCCGCAGCGACCCCGATCCTCGTCGCCTCCAGGGGATCGAGCTCTTCGCCCAGGGCGTCGAGGGTTGCCAGGACCACGGCGTTGGCGGCGGCGCTGCTGCTCTTGAGACCTCGAGCGAGGGGGATATCGCTCTCGGTTCTGACGACGCCTCCGGCCACAGCATCGAACCGCTGGAGGACCAACTCCACAGATCTGACGATAAGGCGGTCGTCTATGCCAGGAATGTCACCTTTCACCTTCGAGGAGTCGTCCAGCACCACCTCAGCAGAGGTCTTCAAATCCACGCCGAAGGCCGAGCCCTTCCAGTTGGCGACGGCGTTCAGCACCGTCGCCGCGCCAAGAGCTGTGGCCGTTCCCCTTCCTTTCAAGATAACCCCGTCTCGATGATCGTCTTCAGCTTCTCAAGATCTCCTGCGACCTCAAGGTTTCCGCCTTTGGTGTACTTGTCGACGAGCTTGTCGATCAGCTCCAGCTCCGAGATCGCGGAGCTGAAGGCGGGCTCGTAGCTTCCGAGCATGTAGAGTGGTATGACGACGGCGCCACCCCGGGTGGTCGGGGTCTTCAGCTCGTTCACCACCACCACGAAGGTGAAGGTCTTGTAGCCGAGGCCGCTTGCTATGTTCTTGGCGAAGCTTCCGATCTGCTGGATCCTGCGGGTGGAGAGGTTCTTGTAGGCGGCGACCGAGTCCTTGTACTCTATGAACATGAGAGCTTCATCGGTCCAGAGGATGGCGTCATACTCGACGATTGCGACGGAATTTTTCAGCGCCACCACGTTGAAGAGGACGCCGCGGCACCAGGAGAGGTTAAGGTTTAGCCTGAAGTCCAGCTCTGTGTCCTGGATGGTTCTGGACTTCAAGACGTAAGGGTCACTCCTCAGCTCTATCATGGTTGTTAGAGTCGCCTCAGCGGTTAAAGGATTTTCCTTTCCTGCGGGGCAAAGGATAAGACGGTCCTCCTTCCAACGAACCCCCGGTGAAATGATTTGACGGATAAGAAGAGGACGCAGCAGCTCGGCGTCAGGATACCTGAGAGCTTAGAGCCGGTCTACTCGAACCTGATAAAGATCAGCCACGCGGATGACGAGTTCACCCTGACCTTTCTGCACAAGATCCCCGAGACGAACCTAGCCCAGGGGCGGGCGATAGTGACGATAACGCCCCAGCACGCAAAGAGGCTCCTCCGGGCACTGGGTGCCAACGTAAAGAGGTACGAGGCGACTTATGGCGAGATCAAGCTCCCGGAGGACGGCGGAGTTAGGGAGGAAAGCAACGTCGAAGTTGCATGAAGGCTGAAAGCTGAAGGCCAGAGACATCGACATCTGCCTCTGACCGCCGGTCCTCTCCGGATCGTATCATCCTTCGACGAAGCTGTGGATCAGGGTGGGGATCGTCCGGGGCCGGGCTCTGGTCAGGGCAATGCCTGCCGAAAACCCTTTCCTGGCGAAGGTGCCCGCAAAGTTGAGGTCTCTTTTCGCAAGGCCATTCGCCAGCCCGTCTATCTCCTCGTCGCTCATTTTGCGGAGGGTCTCAAGAGACGCCCGTCCCATCCGATATTCCCAATAAAACTCCCGGTTCCATCGCCGGACGTATGGCGACAGGCCCTTCTTCGAGACATCCTTTGACCCCACAGCTCCGGCGGCGACCTCGCCAGCGATTGAGCCAGCCCGAATCGCGTAAGCCAGGCCGCTCATGCCCGCCGCAGCCCCCGTCACCATCAAGGAATCGGAGACTATCTCGCCCGGCAGGGCTGCGATGGCGTCCCCGCCCCTGTTCATCGAGACGATTCGCATCTCGTCTACGTCGTAGTCGGTCGACTTGTAATGCTTGAATAACTCGACGAACCGGTCCAGGAAGGGGCGAACGTCCCGCCCGTGCCCCCGGACGAAGACGCCCAAGGCGGCCAAATCGCCGCCGCCAGGAGAGAAGGTCGCCTTCCAGCCTGGTGCCATCGACCCGACCCAGTACTCGAAGAACTTCTCCTCCCCGAGGCCCGAGAGCTCGATGACCGCTTCGGCGGCCCAGGCGACGTCCTCGGGGTGGCGCAGGGGAGAGAGCCCCTCTCTCCTCGCAACCAACCCATCGACACCTGAGGCGTCGATCACCACCTTCGCATCGATCTCGCCGAGTTTTGTCTCGACCCGCCTCCCAGCGCCCGAAAGAGCGGCGCTCTTCGCCTCGCCTCGCAGAAGCTCGGCCCCGGACCTCTCGGCCTTTTCGAGATGAATCGAATCGAACCTGGCCCGGTCGATAAACCTTCCCGGAGCCGAGATCTCGAGGACGCGTCCTCCAGGCGAGATTATGTTCATCCCGTCGAGGTCGTGGAGGACATACTCCCGCTCGACTTCTAGCCCCGCCCGAGAGAACATCCCGTCGAAGAATGTGTTTGCAGGGTGATCGAATTCGCCGCCCATATCTTTGTCGAGCAGTATCACC
>DUKF01000216.1:0-763 GCA_013329455.1 Methanotrichaceae archaeon
GAACCCTCTCAGCGTCGATGGGCAGCAGCCTGAAAGTGTGGGTCGCATCGGTGTGGAAGAGGACGTGATCGTCCATGCAGATCTGGCCGATCGCCTCGACGTCTTGAACCGTCCCGATCTCCTGATTTCCGTGCTGGATCGAGACGAGGATCGTCTCCTTTTTAATCGACTCCTGGAGCCTGTCGAGGTCGACGATGCCGTCGCCATCGACCTCAAGGTAAGTCACCTCAAAGCCGTCACGCTCCAGCGCCCGTGCGCTGGCGAGGACGGGAAAGTCCTCGATCTTCGAGGTTATTATGTGACGTCCCTTCTTTTTTCCAAGAGCGAGGGCGACGCCCTTGATTGCCATGTTGCTTGACTCGGTGCTCCCTGAGGTGAAGACGACCTCCTCGGGACCGGCCCGCAGCATTCCGGCGAGCTTCTCCCTCGCCCTGGTCTGGGCCTCTTTCGCCTCGATCCCCATCGAGTAGCCGAACTCTGAGGTCGCCACGGCGTAGACCTCGAAAAAGTATGGTTTCATCGCCTCGAGCACCCTCTCGTCGAGCCTGGTGCTGGAGGCGTTGTCAAGATAAACTGAAGTTTCGAACATCTTTCATTAATCCCTCCTGATCCTTCCTCAAATCATTGAATCGAAACATCGAATCGAAAAATCGGCGATCTGCGATCTTCCATCTCCCCTCGCCCTCAGATGAAGAGGTTGATCGCCGACCCTCTCGCCTCCTGGACATAGGTCCCGACTGCCCCGTATTCGTCGATCAGGTCC
>DUKF01000216.1:796-11329 GCA_013329455.1 Methanotrichaceae archaeon
ATCTCGCAGGCGATGATCTTGCCGTCGAGCTCCTTGAAGTCGGCAAGCAGCGTTTCGAGGGATGCCACCTTCGCCGCCCCCATCCGTTTTTTCACCATCCACCGGCCGAGGCCCAGCATGTTCATCTTCGAGAGAGGGCCCTTGTCCAGGCCGCCTTTCTTGAGCCGCTGGAGGCCCCAGAAGGTGAAGAAGAGGGTCGCCTCCATCCCCATGGCGAGAGACCCGTTGGCGATTATGATGGCGCTGTAGATCTTGTCGAGGTCGCCACTGTGAACGATTATCGTGACCTTATCCGCCCCGGTCATCTCCTTATCCTGATCCGCCATTCGCTCCCCTCCTCGTCCTCGACCTCCAGAAGTTCAAGGCCCAAAGCCTTCACCGCCATCGGTATCTCCTTCTTGGAGGCGGGATGGTCTCCGGTCACCTCCACCACGTCGCCCGGCGCTGCCTTCTTCAGGGCCTTTCTCGTCTCCACCAGGGGAACGGGGCAGTTCTGGCCCCTGCAGTCCACTTTGATCTCAGCCAATCGCACCACCGCCTCGTCTCGCAATCGTCCCCGGCGAGAGGTTGCCTGGGGGCTCTATTCTATAATTTATTGCGCTCTTCTTTCTGAAAAAGTTATCCCCCTCAAGTCGAAATATTCGAGCTGGAAGCTGTGATAGAGCCACATCTATCGATGACTGATTAGCGTCTCTTCATAACTCGTCTAATCCATAAAGCGAACTATAGCGGATCAAAAATAAGTTAATCCACAACGCGTTAATTAATCCACAGAGCATCGGAAAAGTCTATCTGGAATCTACCCAGAAGTGAAAAAGCGAAGATCTAGATAGGTTCGGAGGGAGGGGCATAATTGGTCAAAGCTGAAGACATCCTGGCCGATATATTGGCTGGCAAGCAGGTAAAATATTATAACGAGACGATCGAGGGCGAATTGGACCTGAGCAAGCTGAAGTCGCTCATGGACGGCGAAGGTCGCGTTCGCATCCCTGTATCAATCGAAATAAAAAACTCTGAAGTCCTGGGGAAGGCGAAATTTCGCAATGTCGTCTTCGAGGAGCAGGTCATCTTTAAAGATACCAATTTCAGCGGCTATGCCCGCTTCAATGGAGCCAATTTCATTGGCGATGCCAACTTTTCTGATGCTGTGTTTAGCAGTCGCGCCAACTTCACGAATGCCCAGTTCGGCGGCAGTGCTGACTTCAGCAAAGTGGAGTTCGGCTGCGATGCCTATTTTGGGGAAGCGAGGTTCATTGGCGATGCTGACTTTCACAGGGCTCAGTTCGGCGGCAATGCTCACTTCGGCGAAGCTCAATTCTGTGGCAATGCGCTCTTTAGCTGGGCCAAATTCAGTGGTGATGCACATTTCCCAAAAGCTCAATTTCATAAAACACTGGATTTAAACAAGTCAAAATTTAATATTTTATATATAACATGGAACTTGATTAAAGATAAAGTACATTATTATAGTAACAGTTGCAAAGACGTTCATGATAATGGCCGTATAGACGGCCCTACATATTTAGCATTAATAAAAAATTTTAAAATTATTGAGCAGTTCAGTGATGCTGATGAGGGCTATTATCAATACCGTAAGGAGAGCCAGGATTGTAAGAGATTGTATGGTAACTGGGATTGGTCAAAGCTTGCAGATATTGTTTCCTGGATATCTTGTGGATATGGTGTTCGCCCGATCCACACTTTTATCTGCATGTTTTGTATCGTCGTCATCGGAGGGTTCTTGTTTTTGGGCAGCTCAGAATCGCTTTTTGAGAGCTTCTATTTCAGCGTAATGATGTTTACCGGCGGAGATCCAGATAACCTAACGCTTGGAAGATGGATGAGAACTATAGCCATGATAGAGGCGATCCTCGGCTATCTATTCATGGCATTATTCGTGGTCGTTCTAGGCCGCAAGTTCATTAGATGATACCACACCCCACCTCCCTGGCTACAGCTGTCTCACCACCGTCCCGCTGATGGCGAGGAAGACTAGGATCGAGAAGAGCGCCCCAAGAATCCTCTCGAAGATGAAGGCCCCCCCTTATCAGAGATCGGGACCTTCCACTTATCTTTGGAAGAGGAGGCGGCTCGATGAATACCCTCGTCCCGGAGAGAAAGATCGTGACGCTGAAGGCGAGGGCCTACAGAATGCTGTCGTGCTCGGAATCGGCCAGGCTGTACTCATCGAACCCCACCAACCCCGTCGCCCCCTCTGGCGACTTTCACCGCGATCTCCTCTGGTTCCGTCCCCATCTCCCCTTGGCTCCAAAGCCTTAACTCACCCTCTTTCATACCCTCTGGCCAAGATGACTGAAGACCCCTCCCAGAAGATGGCGGCCCTGGTGGTGGCGTCGACTAGCTCCTTTCTCACGCCCTTCATGGGCTCCTCGGTTAACATCGCCCTGCCGGCGATAGGCGAGGAGTTCGCCCTCGACGCCGTGACATTGAGCTGGATTACGACCTCAGCAGTCCTGGCGGCGGCGATATTCCTCGTCCCCTTCGGCCGCCTGGGAGACATTTATGGACGGAAGAAGGTCTTCACTTGCGGGGTTTTCGTTTACACGGGGTCCGCCCTCCTCTGCGCCCTGGCGGTCTCAACGCCGATGCTGATCGCCTCCCGGTTCACTCAAGGTATGGGCGGAGCCATGATCTTTGGGACCGGAACTGCCATCCTCACCTCGGCCTTCCCCGCCCGGGAGAGAGGAAAGGCCCTGGGAGTGAGCGTCGCCGCCGTTTACCTCGGCCTGACTCTGGGCCCGTCCCTGGGCGGCTTTCTCACCTACCACTTCGGCTGGAGGGCGGTCTTCCTTTCGAACCTGCCCGTCGGCCTGATGGTGATCCTGATGGTCGCATGGCGGCTGAAGGGCGAATGGGCTGAGGCCCAGGGCGAGAGGTTCGACCTCTTCGGCTCGGCCCTCTACTGTCTCGCGCTGGTGGCGATGATATACGGCTTTTCGCGGCTGCCAGAATCCCTTGGGGGAGGTCTGATTCTAGTGGGCCTTGTGGGGATCATCGCCTTCGTCCTCTGGGAATCGAGGAGCGATAGCCCCCTTCTGGAGATGAGCCTATTTCGGAAAAACAGGACCTTCGCCTTCTCGAACATCGCCGCTCTGATCAACTACAGCGCCACCTTCGGGATAGGTTTTCTTCTCAGCCTCTACCTTCAATACATCAAAGGCCTCTCTGCCCAGGAGGCGGGACTCGTTCTGATAGCTCAGCCCCTACTGATGATCTTCGTCGCTCTCCTCTCGGGTTGGCTCTCAGACAAGATGAGACCGCAGCTTCTGGCAGGTCTTGGGATGGCCCTGACGACGATCAGCCTTCTGACACTGATCGACCTCGGCATGGAGACGTCGATCAGGTCGGTTCTTGCAAGCCTCATGATCCTGGGCCTTGGAGTCGGCCTCTTTTCATCCCCCAACACCAACGCCGTCATGAGCTCTGTTCATCCCAAATTCTACGGCGTCGCCTCTTCCACCCTGGGAACGATGAGGTTGACCGGCCATATGCTGAGCATGGGGACGGTGATGCTTGCCTTCTCCCTCTACATGGGACGGGTCGTGATCGCTCCTGAGAACTACGACTTATTCCTCAGAAGTGGCCAGGCGGCCTTTGTGGCCTTTGCTGCCCTCTCCTTCGGTGGGATATTCGCCAGCATAATTGGTGGCAAGGGGCACAAAACCAACGAGGGAAAGGGCATAAGGGGCAGACAATTTTGAAGGCGATCTGTGGGATTCGGCTTACAACGGTCCCATTGGTGCAGGGCCGACACAACCATAAATGTAAATCCAGAACCCACCAATTTAGACAATACTCGCGCAACCTTGAAATAGATGGTCGCATATATTAGAGAACCAGGACTAACAACCATACGATCTGCGAGATCAGCGAGGCCATTGTCCCCAAAGATCATATTTAGGCCCAGAAATATTGGAGATGTGGGCGCTGATCGATAGATCGGAAAACGATGGAAATTTGAAACAGATGGAAACCTATGAGGAAGTCTTCAAATGAAAGTTTGTGTTACAGCAGCCGGTCCCGGCCTTGAAGCCCCCCTCGATCCGAGGTTCGGACGGTGTGCCAACTTCGTGATCGTGGACACGGAGACGATGGAGGCGGAATCGATATCGAACTCCAGTGCAGGAGCTGCCAGCGGCGCAGGGATACAGGCGGCCCAGACGATCGCCAACGCCGGTGCCTCAGCTCTGATCACGGGAAACATCGGCCCCAACGCCGCTGAGACCTTGAAGGCGGCAGGGGTGAAAGTCTACCTCAACCAGGGCGGCAGCGTCAGAGAAGCGGTGGAGAAGTTCAAGAATGGAGAGCTATCGGAAACCTCTTCCGCCTCGGTCCAGGCCCATTCGGGAATGGGCACTGGAGGCGGGATGGGTCGCGGTGGTGGCCGTGGTGGTGGCGGCGGCGGCCGTGGTGGCGGTCGCGGCGGTGGAGGAGGACAAGGACAGGGCGGTCAAAACAGGTGATATGAGATGAAAGTATCTGTTCCAACCATGGGAGATCGAGGTCTCGACGAGATGATATGCGCTCACTTCGGGCGTGCTGAGACCTTCACGATAGTCGACACCGATTCCGGAGACGTCGAGGTGGTCCCCAACACAAGCGAGCACTTGGGTGGCACCGGCCTTCCCCCGGAGATCATCTCTGCCAAGGGAGCTCACGTCATGCTGGCGGGAGGTCTCGGGCCAAAGGCGGTCAAGATGTTCGAAGGATACGGTATCGAAGTATTCGTCGGGGCCACAGGGACCGTCAGGGATGCCATCGCCGACTGGAAAGAGGGCCATCTCGAAGAGGCCTCCGACAAGAACGCCTGCAGAGAACACCGGCACTGATCGGCGTTCAAAGCTAGAAGGGGGCGAAGAAAGGGCCCCTTTTCGAGGTCGATTATTTTTTCATCTTTTTATCTTTTTCAACTATTCTGCACTGGCGATCATGACAAGGGTAGATCAGCAAATCGGAATCCTCAAATCCGATCTCAATCTATTGGTTTTTGGACGGGAGGTGACCGGAGTTGGATTTTGAGGAAGGCGGCCAGGATCAAAGAAATATCGACGAGCTGGCTGAAACGCTCTATTCGTGTATTTCCTTCAGGAAAGGAGATCGTCCGGACCTTGAGAGGCTGAAGAGCCTCTTCATCGAGGATGGGATGCTGATCAACAACAATGACGACCCCCTGATAATGACCATCGACCAGTTCGCGGCGGCGATCGACCAGCAGCTCTCAAGCGAGAGCCTCGAATCCTTCAGCGAGACGGAAGGTTGCAAGCAGGACTGAGATCTGTATATTTGAATTCCAGAGACTCGTCTTTGAAGTGGCCAGTTTCTCAAAAGCACCTGGCCGCCTGTAAAAAATCTCTTGTCATGGAGTCCAAAAGGAGGACTCAACGACGGAATTGGATCAGAAAGAAAAATCTGAAGACTGAAGACGATCTGGAGAGATCGAAGACGCCAGTCAGATGTCCAACGGGTCGCCGTTTCCGCCGCTCACTTGGCAGACCGGGCAGGCCTCCTTCTCCTCGTTCAGCTCTCTTGTGGCCATGGCGAGGACTGTGGCGTTGGCGATGTTCCCAGCTATGAGGAGAGCTGCCCCGATCTCATCGTCAGAGATCCCCATCCTCTTCGCGACCCTCAGATGGAGCTTGAGGCAGTGGGTGCACCTGATCGCCGCGGCTACGGCGATCGATATCAGTTCCTGAGTCTCCAGATCCAGCTCCTGAGAGCTCCTGATGATGGCGTTGTTGTGAAGGATCTTGGTGATAAGAAGCTCGGGATTGTCCTTCATGAACCTGAATATGTACGGCACCTCTCCGTACGTCTTCTCGATAGAAACGAGCATATCCTCCGCCGTCTGTTCTGTGCCCTTCTCAAGGATCCTGTCAATATCGTCTTCGAAACTCATTTTCGCTCACCTAGACCACGAAGCCGGTTTCTGACATGGGCAATATCCGGACAAGTATATAGTTCTTCATCTTGGAGGGCATCACCTTTGCGATCTCCCCTAGAGTCACGCCTTCGTCGAACTTCACTCCTGCCACGGCCTCGTGGTACTCCTCGTATGGTAGCTTTATCCTCAGACCGTTGAGGTTCAGAGCTATCGGAAGTGGTGAATAAGAGTGCATTATATCCGGCACCTGTTCCCTCACAACTTCCATCACTCTCGGTGGGGTGGTGGTCAGGGGGTCCTTTGAGATCGAGGCGCGGACGCTGTCAAGGGCCCTGCCCGCGGCCGCTACGATGTTGTCGAGACTTCCAATCTCCGTCGCCTTTCGGGACCGGTGAGCGATCCTTCCGACGTTTTGGACGTACTCGAAGGCGTAGGGGAAATCCTCTTTCTCCATCTCGGGGCCGCCGGTGACGATCACGGGGATAGTGAGGTTCCTGTAGAGGTGCTCCTTTTTGAGGATGCAGTCGACGAAGTTTCCGAAGATGAAGACTACGGCATCGTGCTCGTTGATGAGAGCGGTCTCGTACTCATCCATCTGGGCGATCTCCCTTGCGACGCCTCTGCCCATCCCGATCATGTTGCTCTTTGCCCCGTGCCTCCTGATGTACTCGGCAACGTCGCAGGCCGGGTGTGGGAGATGATGGATCGCGAGGGTCGGGGTCACGACGGCGATCTCTGTTCCCGCGAGAGGTGCCCTTTCGAGCTTTCCTCGAAGTTCCTTGGTCAGAGCCTCCAAAACCGGCATGTCCTCGTGGGGTACGAGCATCAGGAGTATGATCTCACTCTGGGTCACGTTCTTTTGGAGAAGGTACCCACCGAGGTCCTCGATCAGCTCTGTGACCAGGTCATGCTTGTAGACGCCACCGGTGAACATCACAGGATCAAGCATCTTTCATACCCCCGAATTTCTCTTTCGCTTCGGCGACCATCTCGGGCTTTATCGTCTCCTCTGCGGCAAAAAAGAAGAAGCTATCTTTGCCCATCTCGCTCCTCCGGTTCCTGAAACCCTCTGGAGCTATCCGGATGAGGGCGTCCATCAAGTCTCGCTTGAACTCGGTCTCAAGATCCGCTACTACCAGATCTTTGGGAGACTCGTCCGAGAGGACCACCAGGACGTTCCTATCGGGCTGCTCCACATTCTCCCGTCCGTAGGTTTCCCAGAGGACCCGGATGAGGTTTGCCATATGCTCCTCGTCTTCCACGGTGATCTGATACCCGCCTTCAGCCTCCACCAGATCGCCAACGTCCTCGACCTTCAGGGGCGGCTGCTTTCCCCTGATCATCCCGAAGACCGCAAAGTAAGGCGTTTTTATGTCGACGTAGACGTAGAGCCTTCCTATCGACATGATCAGGCCCAGGTCCTGGAGGATGTCCATGATGATCTCCCTGTACTTCTCGGCCCCGTAATCCTCGCCGGGCATCTCGACCTCGAAGACCTCGAGGGGGTCCATCTCCATCTCAATCCTCCACGAGGCCCGAGACCAGCAGGCTCGCTCCAACGCATCCGATATACTGGGCGTAATCGGGCACCATCACCTTTAGGCCCAGAAGCTGTTCCATGGCTCGCGGGAGACCTTCGATCAGAGCGGTCCCTCCCACCATGATCACCGGCTCTTTCACCTCGACCTCCTGGAGCTGCTGCTCGAAGACCTGCTCTGCGACGCTGTGGCAGGCGGCCATCGCCACGTCCTCGGGCTTGCTTCCAGCTGAGAGGCTGTTTACCAGGCTCTGAGTTCCGAAGACGATGCAGTAGCTGTTCATCGGAACCTGCTGATAGTCCCCCTTCATGGCGAGCTTTCCAAGCTCAGTTATGTCGACTCCAAGACGCCTGGCCGTCAGCTCCAGGAACCTACCCGAGGCTCCGGCGCAGATCCCGCCCATGGTGAAGGTTCCAGGGATTCCGTCCTGGACCGATATCGCCTTGTTGTCCATGCCGCCGATATCGATCACCGTGGCGGTGCCTTTCTGGGCGTCCGCCAAGAAGACTGCGCCCTTGGAGTTGACGGTGATCTCCTCTTGGATCAGCTTGGCCTCGAAGTGCTTGCCCACCAGGTGGCGACCATAGCCGGTCGTTCCCAGACCCTGGATCTCCTCTTTCTTGACACCAGCCGATTCGAGGGCGGCGTTGTAGGCAGCCTCGGCGCTCTTGATAACCTCGGTTGTGGGAACCCAGCCGGTCCCTATAACCTCGTTGTCCCGCATCACCACAGATTTTGTGGTCGTCGAGCCTGAATCAATTCCGGCGGTGAGGCCGGTCTGCCTCTCCCGGGCCAGGAGCCCCTTGAACTTGGCCGTCGTGACGAGAGCCTCCATCCTGGTGAGGAGCGTCTCGGCCGTCGTCCTCTCGGTGAAAGAGTAGCTGAGGACGGGGATCCTGGAGTTCTCGTGGATGTACTTTCTAATCTCGCTTCTCACGATGGCGCCTTCGGCGCACCTGAAACAGGTCGCAACGAATACGGCGTCTGCAAGGTCTGGATTCTCCACGATCCTCGTCGCTCTGGCCATGGCGAGGTTCAGGTCGCCGCTGGCAACCTCGATTCCGAACCTCTCCTCAACGTTCCGGACGTCTTCCAGGGAGACTTCGGGGAAGATCAGTTCGGCGCCCACCATCTCGGCGGCCTTCTGCAGCTCGCCCTGAACGCCGCTGTACTCAGACCCACAGGAGATCTGGGCTATTCTGATCAATTCAACCCCTCCAGAAACTCGTGTATTTTGTGGACGAACCTTTTTGCCTGAAACTCGTCTTCGGGATAGTCGAGCTCGAGAATGGGGATGCGTTTCGTCTTTAGGAGAAAGCGGGTCAATTCGTTGGTCCTGGCACAGCCCGTGCACCCCAGCGTGCAGTTGTCGTTTCTTATGATGATGGCAGCGTCTGCCTCTTCGATCATCGGACCGAGGAGGGACATCCTGCCCCTGACCCCTGAGGGAACGTCAACGGCGGCGTACTTCAACCCCTTCTTCGGATCCTCCGGGGTCATGTTCAGGGGAGGCGAATCAAGACCGGGGGTGTTGACCTTCTTTCTGACCTCTTTTGAGACCACCAGCGCCTCGTGACCGGTCCTCTCGACGAGATCTGCCAGGATCATGCTGGTGGGAGGATATACCATGACTTTAACCATGAACCAACCTCAGGAAAACTCCTCTTTTATCATCTTTTCTAGCTCCACCAAGCTCGGCCGCTTCCTGGTCTCGATCTCGGGAGAAGCCTCTTCGCCCATCGCCTCGGAGGCAAGGCCCCGGGATATAAGGGGAAGGATCTCGGACTCGTGCTGCATCATGTAAAAGCCGGGCCTAGCCCCTCCGCCACGATGGCCACGACACCTTCTGGGATCTCCGGGCGGAAAACCGCGATCTTTGATGAAGATGTTGCTTTCGTCCATCGCCCTGATCTCCTCGACCGTCGCGTCGATGTCCTCCTCCTCGCCGTCTATGATGACGCCAAAACAGGTCTCCTTGACGTTAATCTCGCGTCCAAGCTCGTAAATCTTAAGAGCGATGTCGGAGGGGAGAACGTCAGAATCCTGAGACGTCACCACGTACTTGGTAGACTTCACCTATCGCACCTCCAGAACGTAAACGGTCTCCTCCTCCTTGACGTCCCGGAGCTTCTCCAGGTCGAGGATGCGACCCACAATGTTCGTCGCTAAAAACTTCTCTCCCGAGGGGCCATACTTGGGGTCGTCCACCAGCTTCACGCCCACGAGGCCCGCGTTCCTGGCGGCCTGGTTGGTGACGCCGATCTCTCCGGCCCTGACGATCTCTGTCGGTTTGTTCTCGGGGAGGATCTCCTTGTAGCTGGTGGCAGATATTGTCGGCTTGAAGAGGACGGTGTTCTCGTAGACGAAGTAGACGGGCAGGGGACCTACAGGCTTCTCTTTCAAGCCCACCACGTGCCTGAAGTAGTCGAGGCTCTTGGGCGCCAGATCGTCGTAAAGCTCGATCGCCACCATGCGGTTGGCCGGAATCGTTGTGACCTTAACCTTCCCCTCTTTGATGATCTGCATAGTGGTGACGGGCATCTGCTCCACCACCACGGCGTCGTCGCCGGTATAGCCTTCGATCTCAAAACCGATGTCCCGATCCTCGACGATCTTCTCGGCCACTTTGAGAGCTAGGCCCATAAGCATGATCCTCTCGGGTCTGACCTTCACCGCCAGTTTCTGGCCCGGCTCGGCGAGCTTTACGAGGTCCATGCCGGAAGAGACCTTACCCACCATGGAATGGCCGGGGGTCGATGTGCGATCAGCCTTGTAGATGAATATCCTTCCAAGGCCTCTTCCGCTGGCCCGGATGGTAACCGCACCCTCGGATCTGGGCTCACGGTTCTCAAACTCGATCCGCTCGCCCCGCAAGACGTCGGAAGAGGCGTAGGAGCTGGAGAGACCATCGACCGTGAAGACGCCGTCTCTAGTCGCCGCCAAAAAGAACTCGGCCCCCTCGGGAGCGTCCTCGCTAAGGTCCACCTCTATTTTGGTGTAGATCTCCATCCCATTGGCCAGAGGGTGGGACATGTCCTTGGTCGCCATTTTGTCTGAGAGGGCCGCCCACTCCACGATCGGCTCGATTTCCAG
>DUKF01000143.1 GCA_013329455.1 Methanotrichaceae archaeon
AACGTTAATAGGATTATCGGTAGACCACAGAGATCATGGAGCTCCTGATCTATCACGCAAACCAGTGCGACCCCAAGAGGTGCACCGGAAAGAAGCTTGAGAGGTTCAAGCTCGCACGGACCACCAAGCGATGGAACCAGCTCCGGGGCTATCTGGTCCTCAGCCCCTTCTCAGAGAAGGCCCTCTCCCCTGCCGATAGATTCGAGGTGAGGCGGGGGATCGCTGCCCTCGACTGCTCCTGGGCTCATGCAGAGGAGGTCTTCAGTAAGATGCGCCTGAAGGAGAGGGCGCTTCCGTTCCTCGTCGCCTCAAACCCCGTCAACTTCGGAAAGCCTTTCAAGCTCTCGACGGTGGAGGCCTTCGCAGCGGCTCTGGTGATCCTGGGCGAGCGGCCCCAGGCGGAGGAGATCCTGGCCAAATTTTCCTGGGGTCACGTCTTTTTGGAATTGAACAAGGAGCCCCTGGAGGAGTACGCTGCGGCCAAAGACAGCACCGAGGTCGTGGCGATCCAGGCCGAGTATCTGCAGTAGCTCTGCGCCCTGATACTTAATTTTTCGTAAATCTTATATGGCTTAATGTCCTGTAAGGCTAACATATGGGTAATATTAGAGTTGTTGGTGATTGATCAGTAAAATGTGATTCCAACGCCCGATGACTCGACAACCCCTTAGGTGTATAAGACAGGAGTGGGGATATAGAAATGAGAAAGACGGTTTTAGCAATCTTGATGGCCCTGGTTGCGCTGTGTGCCTTCGCCGTGGCCGAGGAGACTGCCCAAGACTGGGTGAAGAAGGGAGACGAACCGCTAGTAGGAGAGTCACCTGAAGAGATGTGGAACAAAACGTACGGTGGCCTCGGTAACGACTTGGCAAGCGAAATCCAAGTGACTGATGATGGAGGTTGCATCATCATCGGTGTAACAGAATCCTACGGCGCTGGCGATGGCGACGCCTGGCTGATCAAGACCGATTCTGAAGGAAAAGAAGAATGGAATAAGACTTTCGGCGGGACTGGATATGATAATGGCCAGTCCGTCCGAGAGACAGGCGATGGCGGTTATATCATCGCAGGTAGGACAGAGTCCTATGGTGCTGGCGACAGTGACCTCTGGCTGATCAAGACCGATTCTGATGGAAATGAAGAATGGAATAAGACCTTCGGCGGCCCGGACAATGATCGTGGTTGGTCGGTCAGAGAAACAAACGATGACGGATACATCATCTCTGGTGGAACTGAGTCTTCTGGAGCCGGAAATGGCGATCTCTGGCTGATAAAGACAGACTCGTCTGGCACGAAGCTGTGGGACAGGACTTTCGGTGGACCGGGTTTTGACTGGGGCAATTCGATCCAGGAGGCGAGCGATGATGGATATATCACGGCAGGTTTCACAAGATCGTACGGTGCTGGCGAAAGTGATGTCTGGTTGATAAAGACAGATTCGTATGGAAATAAGGAATGGGATGCGATCTTCGGTGGACCAGATAATGATTCAGGTAGTTCTGTCCAAGAGACGAGCGATGGTGGATACATAATTACTGGTTATACGGCATCATTTGGCGCTGAAGGCATGGATCTTTGGCTTATAAAGACCGATTCTGAAGGACAGGAGGAGTGGAACAGGACCTTCGGCGAGCCGGAACAGGACATAGGACCCCTCGGCGGCGAGTCGGGGAATGACCAAGGAGAAGCCGTCCAGGTGACCAGCGATGGCGGTTATATCATCGCCGGTTATACGACCTCATACGGAGCCTTTCCTGGCGATCTCTGGCTGATAAAGACGAACTCGGAGGGCGTCCTGGAGTGGGATATGACCTCAGGTCGACGAGGAACCGATGACGGCGTTTCGGTTCAGGAGACGAGTGAAGGCGAATACATCATCGCTGGTATTACAGACCGTTACGGTGCTGGCGGTATAGATGTCTGGTTGGTAAAAGTCAAATTGGCGGCGGTGCCTCCCCCTGTCTATGGAGTGTCGTAAGATATTTGAGTTCGAAAATCAAAAATATATGAAGGTGAAATATTATGACAGGGTTAGTTCCGAAAGACGACTTCAAGCGCCTGCAGAGGCGGATGAACCGGCTGATGGAGGACGTTGGGATCTCCGACGTCGAGTCGAAATACATGCCCGAGATCAGACGGGTCCAGGATAGGATGAATCAGGTGATAGAGGACTTCATGGCAGAATCTCCTGCCGTGCCCGGAGACTTCAGCGATGTGATGAAGCCTCTCGCCGACGTCAAAGAGACCGACGAAGAGGTCGTCGTGACGATGGACCTTCCCGGCATGGATAAAGGTGACGTTGACATCACCGTCGCCGAAGACGCTCTCGAAGTAAAGGCCGAGAGAAAGACCGAAAAAGAGGTGACGGGAGAGGAGTTCCGCAAAAAGGAGAGGACCTTCGCCAGGTTCGAGAGGAGCCTCGCGCTCCCTGCCGAGGTGAGGGCCGAGGAGGCGAAGGCGAGCCTCAAGGACGGCGTCCTCGAGGTCCATCTTCCAAAGGTCGAGGTCACCGCCAGAAAGAAGGTGACGATCGAATAAGCTACTCGTTTCCTGAACTTTCCTGGAGCAAGAGGTGATCGAGCTTGTCTCTCTTCGTCTCCAGGTACTTTCTGTTCGAGCTGTTGGGTTTGATCTCGATCGGGACCCGGTCGGTGATCTCGAGGCCGTAGCCTTCAAGCCCAATTATCTTTCTCGGGTTGTTTGTCAGAAGCCGCATCCTTTTGATCCCCAGATCGACGAGGATCTGGGCTCCAACGCCGTAATCCCGAAGGTCGGCGGGGTAGCCAAGCCTGTGGTTCGCCTCGACGGTGTCGTACCCATTCTCCTGGAGGACGTAGGCCCGAAGCTTGTTGGCTAGGCCAATCCCCCGCCCCTCCTGGCGCATGTAAAGGAGAACCCCGTTTCCGTTCTCGCTGATCAGCCTCATGGCGAGGTGGAGCTGGTCGCCGCAGTCGCACCTCCTAGACCCGAAGACGTCGCCGGTGAGGCACTCGGAGTGGACCCGAACGAGAGCGTCGTCGGACGATGGATCTCCAGAGACAAGGGCGAGGTGGCACTGGCCGTCGACGAGGCTCTCGTAGCCGATGGCCACAAAGGCGCCGTAATCGGTGGGCATATCGACCTCGGCGACCCGCTGGATCAATTTCTCGCTTCTCATCTTGCGCTTGATCAGCCGGTCGATGGTGAGCATCTTGAGGCCGTGCTCGGCCGCGAACTTCTCTAGCTCCGGGAAGCGGGCCATCGTCCCGTCCTCGGCCATAACCTCGCAGATGACGGCCGCAGGATACAATCCAGCCATCCGGGCCAGGTCGACGGAGGCCTCGGTGTGGCCAGCCCGCCGGAGGACGCCGCCCTCCTTCGCCCGGAGCGGGAAGGTGTGGCCGGGCATAACGAGATCGTTCACCGTGGACGCAGGGTCGATCAGCGTCTTGACGGTCTCGGCTCGGTCGAAGGCCGAGATCCCCGTGGTCACGCCCCGGCCCTTGGCGTCGACGGAGACGGTGAAAGCGGTCCCCATCTTCTCGGTGTTATTCTGGGTCATGAGGGGTAGACCCAGCTCCTCGACCCGATCGTCAGACAAAGGCACGCATATCAGGCCCCGGCCGTGCTTTGCCATGAAGTTGATCGCCTCGGGGGTCACCATCTCCGCCGCGATCACCAGGTCGCCCTCGTTCTCTCGCCCCTCGTCGTCCAGGATGACGAGGAAGCGGCCGGCCCTCACCTCTTCGATCGCCTCTTCCACGCTGCAAAATGGCATATAAACCCGGGGCTTTGTCTTCGTGTACTTATAAGCGTTGGGTCGGGCGGAGGGGCGACCAGGAGAAAGTTTCTGGAACCCAGCCCACATCGAAAGCTCTGTTGTGGCATATTCCCCATTGCGCATGCCCATAACACCCTCGCCAGAGGGCCGGGAACGTGGGACTGGTTTCCCTTGCATAGAAACATTTTTCGTGGTTAGTGACAGTCTTCCTCCAAGAGGGCAAGAAGATGGACTAAAAACCAGAGATGGTGATCCTTTTGGGGTGTGGGGGGGCAGCTCGCGTTCTCGCCCTCGCCGAGGATGCTTCCATCGTGGACGTACCTCAGCCCCGCATCTATTCCGATCGCCGCCGCCCTCGCCCCAGTGGTCGGAGCGCGTCGGCTCGGATCTCCCTATTTATGGAGCTGTGCCCTCCGAGAAGAACCTGACCGAGATCGTCGGGGACTCCCTCTCCAGAGGATCGGGAAAGCGAAGCTGGATTTCTGTTGCATCGAAACATTTTTCGTCTATGATGACAGTATTTCACGTAAGACGAAGTCGACCAAATCGAAACCGCGAACCCGCATCAAAAGATACGGCCCGATCTGGCGACTGGCCGTCAAATCGATCAAAAATAAGAAGAGGGTGAGGCAAGTGAGGGGATACAGAATAGCGCTGATGATGTTGGTTCTGGCATTGCTGGCTCCAACGGCATTGGCCCGGTACGACGGGGTCAGAGGCCCCGGGATGTATTACGGCGGGGCA
>DUKF01000228.1 GCA_013329455.1 Methanotrichaceae archaeon
CGCAGCTGCATCAAGCCAGGTTCCCTGATAGGTTCCTACGACGGCGGAGTATGGAATCGAACCGGGACTTGATGGGTCGCGAAAGTGGTTCTCTATGAAGAATACAAGACTATCATAAGAAGATCGAGTTGATCGCGGATCTGAACGACTCGGTCGAGGGGTTCAGGATCCTTGTGGGCACAGAGGTGGACATCAGGGCCGACGGAAAGCTCGACTATCCAGATCAGATCCTATCGCAGTGCGACGTCGTCGTGGCCTCAGTCCATTCTGGATACAATCAGAGGGAGATGACGAAGAGGATCATCTTGGCGATGGAGAGCGAGCACGTCAATGTAATCGGCCACCCCACCGGCAGAAAGATCGGGGAAAGGGAGCCTTACGACGTCGATATGGAGCGGGTCCTTGAGGCGGCGGCCAGGACTGACACCGCCATGGAGATCAACTCTCATCCCAGCAGGCTCGATCTGAACGACCGGTGGTCGAAGAGGGCCAAGGAGATGGGTGTGAAGCTCGCGATAAACACCGATGCCCACAGCACCTGCGGCCTATTGGCGATCGAGTACGGCATCAAGACCGCAAGACGCGGCTGGCTGGAAAAAAAAGACGTTCTAAACGCCCTGAGCCTCGAAGATCTGATGAAGCATCTCAACAAGGGCTGAATCAGGATTAAGACGACGAGATCTGTTGGGGGGAGTGGCTTGAAGTCAATGAGAAGAGATGAAGGAAAGGATGGAGGGACAGCCGGCGGAAACTGGGCGAGGCTGCTTTTGGGAATGGCCATCATGGCGGCGATCTTCAGCGGGCTTCTCCTCGCCATCGATCACCTCGGGCTGATGGTCCCTCCGACAGGAGAAAGTGGCGACCTGAGCCCGCCGAAGATCGAGCTGTTCGAGGCGAGCCCCGACGAGATCCGGCCTGGGGAGAGCTCCATTTTGAGCTGGAAGGTGTCCGGCGTCGGACTTGCCGCCAACGTCTCTATCGAGCCTGGTATCGGCCAAGTGGCACGGGAGGGGGAGTTTGCCCTCCTGCCGGAGGAGACGACGACCTACACCCTCTCAGCCGCCAATTCTGCGGGAAGGGCCGAGGCGAGGGTGACGGTCACGATGCTGGCGCTCTGATTGTGGTGATGATGAACTCGTCCTCAGGGGTCCAAGTCAGCGCCCTCCACTCGGCGTCCACGTGGTCTTCGTAGACGGTCACAAGGACGTAGCCATAGTCCTTGTCGTTGAAATACTCAAGTTCCACAGAGCTGTCGTTATAGCTCCCGTCCCAGGACGGGCTCGGGAACGGAGCACCGCAAGAGCCCGCAAGAACCTGTTGGATTTCAATTCCAGCGCCCGACTCGTTTTGGATGCGGGCCCGGTTGTAGAAGTGGTCGTGGCCGCAGAAGTACATCCGACACCCCGCCTTGCTGATGCTATCCCAGAATGCGTTCCGGTCATTAGTGTATACCGCCAGGCAATCCGGATGGTTCACCTCGAAGGCGGGCTCATGACCGAAGACGAAGACGTAAGGTTTGCTGTTGTTTGCAAGCTGTTCATCCAGCCAAGCCTGATTTACCCTGTGGGGGCGGACGTACTGATCAAGCCCGATGAAAAGAGCGTTTTCGTGCTCGAAGCTGTAGGTCAGATACTCCTCGCCCTCAGGACCGCTGTCCTTGAGCCCGTATTCGCTGAGGTTGCCTTCGAAGGCCTCCAAATACGCCTCCTTCAAAGCAGGATAAGGAATTGGATTGTAAGGATAAGTGCGACTTGGCAGGGGGCCGTTTTCGTGATTTCCTTTGACGGAATAAACCTTGATCCCTGCCTCGTAAACCGGCCCCATCGCCCTCTTCCAGTTTTCGAACTGCTCGGCGTAGGTGGTGCTGCCGTTCTTACTCCAGCCGTTGGCCATGTCCCCAGGGAAGATGACGAGGTCGCACTTCTCGTCCGCCACCGACTTTGCGATCAGCTCTACGATGACGTCATTGATCCCGGACTTGCCCGTCGTATTTTTGTTGTCCCCCCTGGTGTCGCAGACCACGGCAAAGGTCCAGGAACCGGCACCGCCAGAATCGGACGTATCGTCCACGAACAACCTATCCCCTGCGAACAAGAAGGCTGCAACGAATAGGCATAGCCCGATAAGAGCGAACGCAAATGAATCGTGTTTCATCTTATACCTCGTTCATCCGCTTTACGTTTTTTTAAATACCATATTCCAAATGATTCCTTCGTCATCTCCTAACACCTCCGCAGATTACCGAGGACGTACGGCTGTACTGAAATTCTTTTGTATTAGTAATTTGAGGTATTATCAGTACACTGAGGGCCGTTGTCTTCCCGGTGAACGGAGATTTTGCCATAGTTCGCAATCTTCGAGAAATGTGACCTTCTTATTCTGATTGTATATCCAAACAAAGATCACCCGATCAAAAAGGCGAAGACGGATAGTTAGGCCGCAGATCCATACCAGGCGGGAGGAAGGATCACAATTCAGGCACGGCCTCCAAAGCAGCAAGCCTTTCTTGGTCCGGGAATCGGCGGCCATCCCGATCCCCCCTCATACCCTAATTTTTGATGATCAACTTCGGACCGAAGGTCGGGCCCCTTGATCAGCATATTCTGATTTATCAGAAAAGCTTAAATCTTCAGAGAACACTGTAACGGACTCAGGCAGAGGTGCAACTATGACTTCTGAAGATGAGAAGCGTGAGAAGGACGGGAAGCGTGAGAGAGAAGCCTGCTGCACTCCGGGAGAATCGAGTTGCTGCAAAGTAGAATCGATCGTAAGCGTGGACGAGAGAGGGCAAATGGTTCTTCCAAAGTACGTCAGAGATAAGGCGAAGATCCGGCCTGGAGAGAAGCTTGCCGTGGTGAGCCTGAAGAATCAAGACGGTGAGATCTGCTGCCTCTCCCTGATCAAGGTCGAGGAGCTTGAGGGCATGGTGAAGTCGATGCTCGGGCCCGTCATGAACGACGTCTTCAAGACGCAGATATAACAAAATTTATGATAATAAGTTTGATAAAAAGCTCGTTGAAGGTGAGGATATGAAAGATCAGGACGCCAAGAAAGTTGTGAAAGAGAGGTACGGCCGTGTTGCCGAAAAGGCCAGCTCGTGCTGCTGCTCATCGACCTGTTGTGGGACCGCAAAGCCCGAGGAGATCGGCAAGAAGATCGGCTACTCGGAAAAGGAGCTGGATGCCGTGCCGTCGGGATCAAACCTTGGACTGGGCTGCGGAAACCCCATCGCTCTGGCGTCGATCAGAGCGGGGGAGACGATCCTAGACCTGGGATCGGGCGCGGGCTTCGACTGTTTCCTCGCTTCGAAGAAGGTCGGCTCGAAGGGCAAGGTCGTGGGCGTTGACATGACCGAAGAGATGGTGGTGCGGGCCAGGGCCAACGCCTCTGAGGACGGCTACGAAAACGTGGAGTTCAGGCTGGGCGAGATTGAGAAGCTGCCCGTCGAGAACGACTCCGTCGACCTTGTGATATCCAACTGCGTCATCAACCTCGTGCCCGACAAGAAGACCGCCTTCAAAGAGGCCTATCGGGTGCTCAGACCCGGCGGAAGGCTCATGGTCTCGGACATCGTTCTGCTGAGGGAACTGCCGGAATTTATCAGAGAATCTGTCGAAGCCTACGTTGGCTGTGTTTCTGGGGCTGCGTTGAGATACGATTATCTGGACTCGATAAGATCGGCAGGGTTTGAGGATGTCAGAGTGATCGATGAGTCGGCCTTCTCTCTGGACTGCGTAACGAGCGACCCGACGGGCCGGGCGATTTTGGACGGCCTGAAACTCTCAGACGAAAAGCAAAAAGAGGTCGAAAGAGCGATCGCCAGCATAAAAGTAAGCGCCATCAAACCCGAAGCGTGATAAAATAGAAGGCCTCAGCGGAGCCGAGGTGCTTCTGGACAATCAATCTCAGAGCATAAATAAAATTGCGAGACGGCCCTCTGCTCATCCCGCATCGTAATAACAGACCTCATCGACGTCCAGGACCGTCGGCGATCCGAGCTTGAAGCTCTTTACGCTTCTCACCCGGCCGTGGCCCACCATCTGGAGCTGGACCCGAGCTGCCTGGGCCTCCCTCTCCTCGTAAAAGTCGGCTCCGGCCTGGACCATCTTGTGGGTCACCACCTGAATCTCTCTGATCCTTGTCAGCATCCCGCCAGTCCCGGTGACGATGTCAGGGCCGCTCGTCTCGGTAAGGAATATAACATCGCCCGGGCTCAGGTGGAGGAGTGCTAAGAAGTTGTGAGGACTCCTGATCTCAACGGTCCTGATTCCGTTCGTTACCAGCTCCCTGATCACCTGTCTGGATATTCCAGTAAGTGCAACGCATTCCATGACAATCACCCGTACATCGGGAACTGGAGCTCTTTCTTCCTCGGAACCTCTTCGGCAGAGGTGCTCTTCACCTGCTCTGCGAGCTTCTGCATCTGAACCTCGATCTCGTCCGCCCTCTCCTCAAGCTCCGCCGTGTCGACGTTCAGGCCGTAAAGGGTGTTCAGCATCTTGACGGCAACAACCGCCGCCTTCGGGTCGGGAGCCATGCTGTGGGTCTCACCGAGTAAGCATATCGCCGGCACTTTCCCCATTAGACACTCGTTCATGACGCTTCCCGATATCCCCGATATCGTCCCGATCTCGAAGACCTCCACCTTGTCCTTTATCCTCTCCAACATCTCCTCGGTGGTGGCGGCGCCGAAGACCCGCTGCTCCTCGCTCATCACCGTTATCCCGGCAAGACAGACCATCTCCTTTGCCCCGATCGACTCGACCCAGGATACGATCCCTCGGGCGACGTCGTAAGAGGCCGCGGGGTGGACCGGTATGTCTGAACTTATCACCACCACTCCCAGGTCCTCCTTCTCGTATATCCTAACGGGCATGTGGGCGACCCCACCCACCAGGACCGATAGCGGCGGGAAGAACCTCGAATCTATGGCGCCGAGGTAGTCCATCTCGAGCTTGTTGACGATGAACTGGCTTGCGATGTTTCCGATCAGCCCGATCCCTGGGAACCCCTCGATGACTACCGGGTTCTCGGATTTGGGTTTCTCAGCTCTGACCTGGACTTCGTCAGTCATGAAAATATGTTTACCCTCTGATGGGTGATAAGAGCATCGCTCATCCCATTTAAAAATCCCGACTGGATCGCCCAACTCTTATGGATTCGGACGGTGCGATCTTCCAAAACGGGTCAAACAGCGCACCCCGCTGCA
>DUKF01000124.1 GCA_013329455.1 Methanotrichaceae archaeon
ATCGTTGCAGAGCCCGCTGGCGACAAGACGCTCCTTACGGTCAACTCCCGGGAGCTGAAACAGTTCGGCTATGAGCAGAACACCGGGAACGTCCCCGCATCGTACCTGGCCGGTCTCCTCTTCGGCAAGAGGATGAAGGCGATGGGCGAGACGGAGGCNNTTGGACATGGGGATTCACGCCAACACCAAGGGCAACAGGATATACTCCGCCTTGAAGGGCGTGGTGGACGCCGGGATACAGGTGCCCCACAGCCCGGAGATCTTCCCAGACGAGGAACGGATCCGTGGCGAGAATATAGAGGCCTATCGAGGCGTGGAGTTCACGGCTCAGTTCGAGGCTGTCCGCGAGAAGATGCTGGGGTGAGTGGATGAGGATGCAATACAGAGAGGAATGGGTCCCCAAGACCAAGCTGGGCAAGCTCGTTTACGAGGGGCAGATCACGACCTTTGACGAGGCGCTCCGTTCGAGGCTCCCGATCAAAGAGGCGGGAATAGTCGACACCCTGCTGCCCGGGCTTGAGGACGAGGTTCTGGACATAAACATGGTCCAGAGGATGACCGATTCAGGGCGAAGGGTCAAGTTCAGGGCCACAGTCATCGTCGGAAACAAAGACGGCTACATCGGCATCGGCCAGGGCAGAGACAAACAAGTCGGACCCGCCATAAGAAACGGCATAGATGTGGCCAAGCTGAACATCATAAAGGTACAGCGCGGTTGTGGCAGCTGGGAATGCGGCTGCGGTGAAGATCACACAGTACCCTTCAAGGTCATGGGAAAGGCTGGATCTGTCCAGATCACACTGATCCCAGCTCCGAGGGGTCTGGGGATCGCGGCGGGAGAGACCGCCAAGAAGGTTATGGATATGGCCGGGATCCAGGACGTCTGGACGAAGTCCTCGGGCAACACCAGAACCACCCTCAACTTCGCCAAGGCCACGTACAACGCGTTGCGTAATACCGTCACCATGAGGGTATGACGATGTATGCGATAGTGCGACTTCGGGGCAGCGTCAACACCAAGCCCGATATCAAGGATACCCTCAAGATGCTCCGGCTTCACAGGATTAATCACTGCGTCGTGGTGCCGGACAGTCCGCACTACAGGGGAATGATCCAGAAGGTGAAGGACTACGTAGCTTGGGGAGAGATCGATGAGGAAGCTCTGGCGTCGATGCTTGAGATGCGCGGCAGGTTGAACGGCAACAAGCGTTTGACTGACCAGTTCGTAAAGGAGAACACCTCCTACACGACCATAAAGGAGTTCGCCTCGGCGGTCTCCCAGGGGACAACAAGTCTCAAGGACGCCGGGATAAAACCGGTCTTCAGGCTTCACCCACCGAGAAAAGGACATCGTGGTACGAAGAAGACCGTCAAAGAGGGCGGAGAGCTCGGTTACCACGAATCGATCGCGGATCTTATCTGGAAGATGAGGTAGGACGATGCCTAAAAGCAAGCTGAAGAAGTTTCGGGGTAGCAGGACCTGTGGAGGCGGCACTCACAAAAACCGCAGAGGCGCGGGTTCGAGAGGCGGCCGCGGCAAGGCAGGAAACGGTAAGCATCACTTCGTGCGAGCGATGATGCGAGGGCAGCAGATGGGCAAGTACGGGTTCCACAGGCCCACCACCAAGAAAATTGACGCAATCAACGTCAGCGAGCTGGATTCGATGGCAGGCGAGGACGGTCGGATCGACCTTGGGAAGATGAAGGTGCTCGGTGGCGGCAGGCTGACGAGGTCGCTTTCCGTCAGTGCAGCCAGCTTCTCCGCAGTCGCAAGGGAGAAGATCGAAGAGGCTGGCGGTGAAGTAGTGGTATCATGAATCAGCACAGCTTCTTCTACGCGATAGAGCCTCTTGTGAGGAGGCTGCCAGCGGTGGAGAGGCCCGAGGGTCACGTCCACTTCAAGAAGAAGCTCATCTGGACCGTTGGCATACTCATCCTCTACTTCGCTCTCTCCAACGTCACCCTCTTCGGCCTCTCCTCGGCATCAAGGGACCTCTTCGGAATGTACCGGGCCTTCTTTGCTGGATCCTTCGGATCCCTGATGCTCCTGGGAATAGGACCGATAGTCACCGCTTCAATCGTGCTCCAGCTGCTTGTCGGAGCCGATCTGATAAAGCTCGACCTGAGTGATTCGCGTGACCAGGCGGTCTTCCAGGGAACTCAAAAGCTTCTAGTCTTCGTCATGATAGTCGTGGAGGCCCTGCCTCAGGTGATGGGTGGCTACCTCCTGCCAGATCAGGCACTGGCCCAGTCGATGGGCGTATCCCTCGGCATGATCTCGTTTATAATATTCCTCCAGATCTGCGTCGGCGGTGCGTTGATACTCTTCATGGACGAAGTGGTGAGCAAATGGGGTATCGGGTCCGGCGTTGGGCTCTTCATCGTCGCCGGCGTAAGCCAGCAGCTGATCACGGGAGTGTTCAACTGGACGATCGGGGACAGGGGTCTGCCCATAGGGATAATCCCGAAATGGATCTACATATTCACAAACAACGTTCTGGGCATGGAAGACGTCTTTACGACCTCCGGCCTTGAGCGGGTCTTCATAGACGGCGGGGTCCTGGCACTGATATCCACAATAGCGATCATCCTCTTCGTCGTCCTGGTGGAGAGCACGAGGGTCGAGATACCTCTCGCCCACAGCTCGGTCAGGGGCGCAAGAGGCAGGTTCCCCGTCAAGCTCGTCTACGCCAGCGTTCTTCCCATGATCCTGGTGAGAGCCCTTCAGACCAACATCCAGATGATCGGAACCCTTCTGTCGAGCAAGATCGGGACGATCACCACGGCCAGCACCACCGATACGACCGCCGGACTGAACATAGTCTACACGGCTTATTCCAGCCTCATTGGCACCTTCACATCAACCTCAAGGTACGACATGGTGAACGGAGAACTGGTGAGCGCGACATCGCCTCAGCCGATATCCGGCTTGATGTACTACCTCTCGCCGGTCAACAGCCCCTACGACTGGATACCGAGCCTCGTCTCCAACAGCAACCCTGGAATGGAGCTCTTGGGACTTTCACCGATAGCAGGTTGGCAGATATGGCTCCACCTCTTTACCGACGCCTTCGTTTTAATCGTGGGCGGCGTGATCTTCGCGATATTCTGGATCGAGACGACTGGGATGGGGGCAAAGAGCGTTGCGGCCAAGATTCACGCCTCGGGGCTCCAGGTTCCGGGCCACAGGAGAAGTCCTGTCAGCATTGAGAGGCTTCTTGGTAGGTACATACCCAAGGTGACGGTGATAGGCGGCGTTATAATCGGACTTCTCACCCTCGTTGCAAGCCTCATGGGAACTCTAGGAGGCGCTGGAGGTACTGGTCTACTCCTCACAGTCAGCATCGTATACAGGCTCTACGAGCAGATCGCTAGCGAGCAGATCCAGGAGATGTACCCGATGATGCGCAAGTTCTTCGGTGAATCCATATGAAGAACAGGAATCTCGCAAAATCCCTGGATTCCCTCCTTCTGGGTGTCGGAACCGCCCTGATGGTGGGGATAATGGTGAGCGAGGAGTTCAGACACACTGTGGGAGTGGCGATGGATGCAGCGATCGGGTGGTTGCCCGATATCCTCCCCTTCCACATGGTCCTCTTCGCCCTCGCCGCCATAACCGGACTTTACGCGAGCCTCATCCAGAAGTACACGATGGACTGGGATTACCTCAAGAAGCAGCAGGAGACGATGAAGAGCTTTCAGCGAGAGCTTCGGGAGGCTCAGCTTGCAGGTGACAAGGCTCGGCAGCAGCAGCTTCAGAACGAGCAGAGGGCAATGCTGGGCGATCAGAGCAAGATGATGAAGATGCAACTGAAGCCGATGGCCTACATTGGTATCGTCTCGATACCCCTCTTCATGTGGGCTTACCTCTACATCGACCTTAATTCGAGCTCACTTAACCTGAACTTCCCCTTCTGGGGTGTTCACAACCTCTCCGAGACCGTTATAGGTCCCATATTCTTCTGGTTCTACTGGTACTTCGTCTGCTCGATACCGATATCGCAGATCATAAGAAAAGCTCTGAACATCGGCGGTATGGGATGATAATCACAGTGAGCGGATCTCCTGGTACAGGCACCAGCACTCTCGCCCGAGAGCTGGCGAAGGTCCTGAACCTTCGCTGGATTAACTCGGGAGAACTGTTCAGAAAGATCGCAAGCGATCGGGGCATCTCCTTAAGAGAGCTCGGGCGGATCGCCGAGGAAAATCCCGAGATCGACTATCTCATAGACGACACCCAAAAGGCGATGGCAGCAGAGACTGGTGGCATCTTCGAAGGGAGGCTCTCAGGCCACATCCTTGACGCCGACCTGAAGATACTGCTCAAGGCCGACCGGGTGGTTAGGGCTGAGAGGATAGCGGCCCGCGAGAACAAGCTCGTGGAAGACACCCTCCGGGAGTCAAGGGTCCGAGAGGANNTACGAGAAGTACTACAACATAGACTTGAACGACTTTTCCGTCTACGACCTCGTCATAGATTCCAAGACTTGGAACGAGAAAGGAGCCGTCGCGATCGCCCTGGCTGCAGTGAGGTCTCTTGAAGATGACGGGAATTCTACCCTCTGATCGGGTCCGTGAGGTTCTCGTCCGAAGGGAGGGAAGAGCCGACCCCAACTACGGCGTTCTGCCTCACCAACGGCCCCTCGACCTTCACCTCAGGCTCGGCTGTATAAACCTCGACAAGCCCCCCGGCCCCACCAGCCACGAGGTGGTGGCCTGGGTGAAGAGGATCCTCGAGATCGAGAGAGCAGGCCACAGCGGCACCCTCGACCCCAAGGTGACGGGGATTCTTCCAACGATGCTTGGCGACTCCACCCGGATCGTAGAAACTCTTCTCAGAGCGGGAAAGGAGTACATCTGCCTTATGCGAGTTCACGCAACCCTTCCCAGAAAGAGTATCCTTGAGGCGTGCGCCGAGTTCCAGGGCGATATCTACCAGCGTCCGCCCCTCAAGTCCAACGTCAAGAGGGCACTTCGGACAAGGGAGATCTACTACCTCGAGGTCCTCGAAATCGAGGGTCCGAGCGTCCTGATGCGGGTCGGCTGCGAGGCAGGCACCTACATCCGCAAGCTATGTCACGACATCGGCCTCGCCCTGGGGACCGGAGCCCACATGGAGGAGCTTCGAAGGACGAAGAGCGGTCCCTTTCGCGAAGACGAGACCCTTGTGACCCTTCACAACCTCAAGGACGCGAAAGAAATCTGGAAAGAGACCGGTGACGAAACCCTTCTGCGACAGGCGATCCAGCCGGTTGAGGCAGCTCTTCGGCATATGCCGTCTCTCGTCATCAGCGATGGCGCAGTCGACGCTATATGTCACGGAGCGCCCCTGGCAGCGCCGGGCCTTCTCACCCTCGAATCAGGTATAATTGAGGGCGAGAGGGTAGTTATTTATACCCTGAAAGGAGAAGCTGTTGCCGTGGCCGCTGCGGCTATGTCGAGCGAGGATATGATGAAGTCCTCCTCAGGGATAGTTGCCAAGACGTCGAGAGTCGTCATGGCTCCGGGAACCTATCCAAAGCTGTGGTCCAAAAAGTCGTGATCGTGCCGAGGTAGTCTAGTGGTAAGGCGCAAGCCTGGAATTCTGTACTGAAAGCTTGTGATTCGCAAGGGTCGCGGGAGTTCGAATCTCCCCCTCGGCGCTTTTTCATAACTTCTCTTTAACAACTTCACCTTCACAACCACTTCGACGACTTTTGCGATTTTGGCCGATTTTTCACTCTGTTGTCATCCAGGTGATTCATCTGCCCACAGTTCTCATCCCCAAACTCTCACCCTCGCCACCTTCCGGGACGACCTCCTGCCAAAGCTGATCTCAGGCGAGATCAGGGTGAAGGGCGCCGAAAAGCTCGCGGGGGGCAGGGGGCGGTTACCGGCACCCTGACGTGAAGGTCGGCGAGATGCAGTTGCAGTAGATGGAGTAACCCTAAAATACCATATGTGCTGAGGGTTTTCTATATGAAAAGCTTCATAAAAAACAGGCAGAGGATCCGGAAGGCGTTGATTATTTTTTCATTCGTTCTATTGCCGGTCACCTTTGTTTATATATCCTGTCCGATAATAACCCAAGGTGCATCAGAAGGGATAATTACCGGCGGCCTGATAGTCTTCATCCTCATCTTTATCAGTTCACTATTTTTGGGACGACTCTGGTGCGGGTGGCTCTGCCCCGCAGGAGGTCTGCAGGAAATTTATTTTCAGATTAATAATAAACAAGTTAATATTGGGAGGCTAAACTGGATCAAATATATCACCTTTCTTGCAATTTTTACATCCATCATTCTTGCAATTCGCTCTGCTGGAGGATTAACAACAATCGATCTATTTTATTACACAGATCACGGAATCTCGATCGCAAAAGAGGGAGCATCTCCGAAATTCTATGGCCAAATCATTTTTATCACCATATTCGCTTTATCGGTCGGAAAACGTGGTTTCTGTCATTATTTCTGCCCGATCGCGGTGATCATGATCACCGGCAGGAAAATCCGAAATCTCATCCGTTGGCCGGCGCTTCACCTGTCAGCTGATATGAACCTGTGTACAGACTGCAGGAAATGCTCAACAAACTGCCCGATGGGACTCGATGTGAACGATATGGTCCGGCGGGGGAATATGGAAAATACTGAGTGCATACTCTGTGGCGGCTGTGTGGATGCCTGCCCGAAACAAGCGATCCGCTATGCCATACATTGACGGGAGAACGCGATTCATGACTGGAAGAATGGAATCAGAAGCGCCGGTGATCATTTCACACAGCAGAGCCAGTCCATCCAGGCCGCAGGCCTCCAAGGCACCCTCCTACCGAAGATGATATCGGGCGAGATCGAGGTGAGGGACGCCGAAAAATACGTGGAGGCGAGGGGCGTGAAGGTTTGCGGCCTCATCTCAATATCCGGCATTTGTAAATCACGAAATGGGGTTTTGTGATTCACAAACGAGTTTGTCGATATTCTATGAGCCGCAAATCCCTTTGTGAATCATGAAAGGCGGTTTCGTGATCCACAAACCCCACTGGAGCCCTCTGGCCAATAAAACAAAGGACTTTTCCGCAAAAGCTATTTTTATTGTGAACTGCTTGGAGCAAATGGAGAGCTGCATCTTACCCAAGCTGAAGCCGATGCCATGATAGACATGCCCAATTGCAAGACAGACGATGATGTGGTGATTATCCAGCTCCTGGAGACTCATTAGTATTATCTCCGACCACCTCCAGCGACGACGATCTCCAAAAGACAGTCGAGGAGATTAAAACTTACTGATTTGGGTGGAACAAGTATCCGAAACCCGCATGAACCGCATCGGGGAGGTTTTGTTCTGCTGGAGAATAGATGAAATTGCGGCCCCCTGAGTCGGTGGTTTCATGACCTTGCGAAAGAAGACCTTGGTCGTCACCGTCGTGATAATTCTCATCATGATCATGATCATCAGCGCCTTTATGTGGCAATTGATGGTCGCTAACCTCTCAGAGCTGGAGGAGGAAGATGCCCGCCGAGAGGTCGAAGGGGTCCTCTTCGCCTTCCAGGAGGAGCTTTCCACCTTGAACAGGATCAGCGGTGATTGGGCACCCTGTAATGAAACGTACGATTTCGTAATGGACGGAAACGAGGAGTACGTCCAGGCGAACCTGGGCGAAGCAACCTTCACAAACCTCGGCGTCAATCTCATGCTCTTCTACAACACGTCGGGCGGGCTGGTTTACGGAAAAGCCTTCGACCTCGATTCCGGGAGGGAGGTCTCGGTTCCGCTGGATCTGGCAGATCTTCCCGAGAACGACTTCCTGATCAGTCACACCTCTCCAGAAGACGATGTGACTGGCATAATCGCACTTCCTGAAGGTCTGATGATGGTGGTTTCTCGCCCCATCCTGGACAACCAATGGAATGGTCCCATCCGCGGAACGCTGATAGTAGGTCGTCTCCTGGACAATGCCCGAGTCGACGAGCTGGGCAAGCTGAGCGGCGGCGTCCTGAGGATAGAGCCTATAGACACGGCTCAGACGTCTATTGAATTGCGCAGCCTCGCCTCACCAGACTCTTTCGTTCTGATCGAGCCGATGGATGAAGACACTCTCCAGGCCCTCAAGACCATCGAGGACGTGTACGGAAACCCGTCTGTCCTTCTCGAAGCTCGCCTCCCGAGGAATATCCGCAAGCTCGGAATGGAGGTCGTCCGTTATCTGGAGCTTGCAGTCATACTGACCTGCCTGACCTTCGGGGGCGTCATTCTCATATTCCTGGAACATTTCGTACTCTCACCCCTGGCCATCATCAGCAGCTCAGTGGATGAGATCAGCAGGACAGAAGAGCCCGATAAGGTGCGCGTTCCCGGGGCTGGAAATGCCGAGCTCGCGAATCTGGCGGAAACTATCAACGAGATGCTGAACCGTTTGGGGACCTACAACCGAAAGCTCAGGGACAGCGAAGAGAAGTTCAGGACCATCTTTGAGACCGCCCAGGACTGCATCTTCATCAAAGACAGAGAAAGCAGGTACGTTCAGGTCAATCCTGCAATGGAGAGGCTCTTTGAAATGCCCACTTCAGAGATCATGGGAAAGATGGACGAGGACCTCTTCGGATCCCGGGCAGCGGTTCAAACCCGTGGGGCCGACTCCCGGGTGCTGTCCGGCGACACTGTCGTCGACGAAGTGCGTGCTAATCCCGTCGGCGGGATTTCGGCCACTTTCCACGTGGTAAAGGTGCCCTTGAGAGACGAACTCGGCCAGGTCGTTGGGATCTGCGGAATCGCAAGAGACATCTCCGAGCGGAAACGAAACGAGATCGAACTTAAGAATAGGGATTTCCTCCTCGTGGCCTCGGCTGTTGCCTCCAACGCCCTCTTGGTCGAGGAAGATCTCGACCGCATCGTCGTCGATGCCCTCCAGTTCCTGGCCGAAACGGTCGGGGCCGACAGGGCCTACATCTTCGAAAACCACAATGATACCGGCGAAGTTCTCATGAGCCATCTCTACGAATGGGCGGGTGAGGGGGTCGAGCCCCAGATAAGAAATCCTTCGCTTCAGAACCTACTTTATCATCCCGACTACGCCGGGCTTTATGAGACCATTTCCAGAGGCAAGCCGTACAAAGGTCTGGTCAAGGACTTTCCCGAATCGCAGAGGGCGATACTCGTACCCCAAGGGATAACCTCCATTCTGATCGTCCCCATAACCATACAAGACCAGCTCTGGGGCTTTGTGGGCTTCGACGACTGCCATTCCGAGAGGATCTGGAGTAAAAACGTGATATCAGTGCTCCAGGTAGCGGCAGGCAGCATCGGTGGGGCCGTAATCCGGAATCGAACGAAGAACGACCTGGTCCGGGCACGAGACGAGCTTGAGAGGAGGATCGAGGAAGTGGAGGCGAAGAACACCGAGATGGAACGGTTCGTCTACACCGTATCCCACGACCTCAGGTCCCCCCTGGTCACCGTCCAGGGCTTCGTCGGCTTCCTCAAAGAGGACGTCTCAGAAGGCGATCATGAGAAGGTTGAGACCGACCTATCGATGATCGAGGACGCCGTCGTCAAGATGGACCATCTTTTAAAAGACACTCTGAAGCTCTCCAGGATCGGGAGGGTGGCAAACCCACCGGAAGATGTCTCTTTCGGCGAGATCGCCCAGGAAGCCCTGGAACGCTTCTCCGAGGAGATCGGATCGAGGGGAATTGAGGTCTTACTCGCTGAGAACTGGCCTATCGTCCGGGCGGACCGGCTGAGGATCCTCGAGGTTCTGACGAACCTGATTGAGAACAGCTCGAAGTACATGGGTGACATATTCAATCCCAAAATAGAGATCGGCTGGAGACAGAACGGCAGCGAGACCGCGTTCTTCGTCCGGGACAACGGGATCGGGATCGAGCCCGATCAGCAAGAGAAAGTCTTCGACCTGTTCTACAAGCTGGACCCCAGCATTGAGGGAAGCGGTGTTGGCCTTGCGATCGTAAAACGCATAATAGAGGTTCACAACGGTCGTATATGGATAGAGTCTGAAGAGGGCAAGGGCACGACAGTCTGCTTTTCGCTTCCCACAGCCGAGGCGTAAGCGTCCAAGAGCCGAAGGGCGACAAAAGTCTTTGGTGGGTCGAATTATTATTATTATTTAGCGCCTTTTTCTGATCGGATTTCGCCTTCGCCAAGTTTTGTGGAACCCTGCATATCGTCCTTCTTAAGCTTTTGTCCTTTATACTCTCGCCACTTGAAAATAGATCGTTTTGCGATCTCCGGAAGCTTATGCATGCTCTCCGCGTCCTTTACCACATAATCCATGGCACCAGACTTGAAGGCTTGAACTGCGATCTTCTCCGAGCCAAACCCGGTGAGTATTATCAGAGGAAAACCCACTTCCAGTGGACTCTCCGCATTCCCTGCCAGATCCAAGCCGCGGCCGTCCGGAAGAAGATAGTCTGCAATGATCAGAAACGATCTGTCTTTATTGTCCTCGACCCACCTCAACGCATCCCGAAGATTCATAACGTGATTGATATCCAATTTTGAATTGCTTTCGTAGAACAACCGGCGAATAAAAGCAGCATGGGCCACATTATCCTCGACGAGCATGATGGTATCGACCTCTGCAGGGCTTGATTCTTGTCCTTTGTACGGGACCACAGCTGTCTCATCGAAGTACGAAAGTTTTTGCGATAACGACACTGCCATCAGCTCCTGCTCATCGACATCCGAAGAGTTCGCAGAATAATATTCGAATAGCTGCATACCCCAAGTAACCGCACATTCTCCGATGTAAATCGTTCCGCATCCGACATCATAGACCCCGTCATGCCTCCAGAGCCCCAGGTAAACAAAAGATTCGGTGACTATTAGAGCGAACTTTATATCGTCGGTGGATAGATGTAACTTGAAATTCTCGAATTTGAGCGACTTCTTAAATTCAGGTGCTAGCATGCCGTCTTCGTTGAGAAGAGTTCCTGCAACTTTATCCGTTATTAACAGATCTACATGGCTTCCTTTTCTGAGGGCGTTTATAAATATGTCTGACTCTTTGGGAAATATCAAGACTGGTAAAATTGCGTGAATTTTCTTTGACTTGGACAGCATCGATACCAGGCTCTCATGGCACTTCAACGGCGTGGAGGGATCTGAGCATATAATCTCCGACTGAAAAAGCATGCTCAACCTGTCCAATATGTCTGGAGGTATGCTGCTTATGTCATGGTTCAGCCAAAAATCGGGGTTCGTCTCCAGATTCTCAAAGACACTTATAACATTGTCTAAAACGCTCGTTTTTATTTTGCCAAGATTGGTCAGCTTATAACCATATCGATCTTTGGTGATTAGATCAGAATCACTCATATCCTTGATCGCGTGCAGAATGGTGGTGTTTCTGCCGCCCAATTCTTTCTGCAAATCATTTATATCTTTTTCATCGTTTTTTAAACAAAGTAAAATATTCATTCTTAACTCTGAACTTGCGAACGCTTTGACTTGCTTTACCAGATCTCTTTCGTCCATGTCCATACGTTCCCGCGTTATTATTAGCTCTCAACTTTGAGGATTTGTGAAAACCTAATCGTAAATTAGAATTACATAATCAGCTTACTTATATGCAGGCAAACATATAGTAAGAATGAACGGTTTCGCGGATCCTCCATTGCAACTGGCGGATCTTATGCATTTTGGCATTTAAGTAATTTGCTCTGACTTGCCAATTGTTCGGAAATCTTGTTCTCTTATCCAGTGCTCAATTCGGTTTCTCGATGAAGTTGCAGTTTACAGGACAGGCGGTTTCTCGCCTCGACCAAAGGACCAAAGCACCCCGCCTTCTTGACCAAAGCCGCAGCCCTAGCTGAACCTCGACTCGCAGCCCAATGTGCTGAGCGCGTCGGCCGCAGCACCGGGCCCGATCACATTCGCATCCGAACGCCTCGCGAGAAAGGATCCCTCCGGGCCCCGGCAGATTTAGGAGGAAACAGAGGGCATCTTTGGACCGCTGTCCTCATCCGCAGACTGACGTGCTCGATAGCATCTCTTTTTTTTGAGATGGGAAACGTATATCTGGAAGTTTGGGCATAGCCTCACAAGGTGTTCTTATTTGCCTTCATCCGAACTTCCCACACTCATAACTTGCGGACTGCCCTACGCCAACGGCCCCTGTCACATCGGGCACCTGAGGACCTACGTGCCCGCCGACATCTACGTTAGGGGGCTCAAGAAGATGGGAAAAGACCCCATCTTCATCTGCGGATCCGACTCCCACGGGACCCCCATCGTCGTCAATGCCGAGGAGAGGGGGACGACCCCCACGGAGCTTGTGACGAAGTATCACGACCATTTCGACGACGTCTTCAAGCGCATGGAGGTGGAGTTCGATTATTTCGGAAACACCGACGACCCCTCCAACCACAGCCGGACCCAGTCGATTGTCGAATCCCTGATGAACGAGGGGTACGTCTACCCCCAGGAGATCCAGCTCGCATACTGTCCCTCCTGCGACCGCTTCCTTCCCGATAGATACGTCGAGGGAACCTGCCCCTACTGCAAGTCCCCTGCTAGAGGCGACGAGTGCGACCAGGGATGCGGCCGCCACCTCGAGCCCGGCGAGATCACCGAGCCCCTCTGCAAGATCTGCGGAGGCGAGGCGGAGTACCGAACCCAGAAACATTACTTCTTCAGGCTCTCGGCCTTCAGCGATTTTCTCATCGACTATCTAGAAGGGCTGGGGGGCACCTCGAACGCCAGAAACTACGCCCTCGAGTGGGTCAAGCAGGAGCTGAAAGACTGGTGCATCACCCGAAACCTCGAATGGGGCGTCAAGTTCCCCGGCCAGGAGAAGCTTGTCGTCTACGTCTGGGTCGACGCGCCCATCGGCTACATATCCTTCACAGAGGAGTGGGCGAAGCGATCCGGAGGCGACTGGGAGAGCTACTGGAAAAATCCCTCGAGGATCGTCCACTTCATCGGAGGCGACATCGTATACCACCACTGTATATTCTGGCCTGCGATGTTGAAAGGGGCGAGCTACACTCTCCCGAGCGCCGTCGTCGCGAGCGGGATGCTCAAGATCGATAACAAGACCTTCTCCAAGAGCAGGGGTTACGTCGTCTGGGTAATCGATGACTACCTCGAAAAGGGGCTTCACCCCGATCTTCTGCGGTACTACCTCGCCTCCTACACATCCCACACCAAGGAGCTGAACTTCTCCTGGACGATCTTCGGGGAAAAGGTGAACGGCGAGCTGGTGGGGGCTCTGGGCAACTTCGTCAACAGGGCCGTCACCTTCACCTCCAAGAACTTTGATCGGTCCGTCCCCGAGGGTGACCTCGATCCAAAGGTCACTTCCAAGATCGAGGCGACCCTCGCTGAGGTGAAGGCGGCCCTCGAGGATTACGAGTTCAAGAAGCTGGTCGACGGCGCTATGTCTCTGGCGGACTATGGGAACACATACTTCCAGGCGAACGAGCCCTGGAAGCTCGCCAAGACCGATCGGGCCAAGTGCGGCGCCGTCTTGAGAAACTGTCTCCAGATCGCGAAGGCCCTGGCGATCATGCTCCAGCCGGTGATGCCGGCCGCAATGGAGTCAGCCTGGAAGCAGCTGGGCCTCGAGGGGACCGCGGCTGACGCCCTCTTCGACGATGCCCTCGTTCCCATAGAGGCGGGAAGAAGGCTAGGAGTTCCAGAGCACATCTTCAAGAAGATGGACGACTCAATGGTATCGGAACTGGACGAAGTATTCAGGGAGAGGATAGCGAGCCTTGAAGCGAAAGAGGGAAAGAAGAAGGGTGAAGAGAAGATGAGCACCATAAAGTTTGAAGATTTCAAGAACCTCGACATCAGAATCGGAGAGGTGTTGGCGGCAGAGAGGATCAAAGGCTCAGACAAGCTCCTCCGCCTGATGGTCGATATAGGGTCCGAGGAGAGGCAGATAGTAGCAGGGATCGCCCAGACCCACAGTCCCGAGGATCTGGTTGGACGAAATATTGTCGTCCTCGCCAACCTGGAGCCTGCCAAGCTCTTCGGCGTCGAGTCCCAGGGGATGCTTCTTGCCGCCGACCTGGGAGACTCCGCGGTCCTGCTCACCCCGGAGAAGGCGGCACCCCCGGGGTCCAAGATCCGCTGAAGTCGCCAGATCGGTCGGGAACGGGTCGATCCCGATTCGAGATTCCCGACCGATCCAAAGTTTCCGATCCTTCACAGGTCGAACGTATCGAGAGAATAGATCGGCTAAAGGCTGTACGAGATGAACATCCACCAAAAAATTTACGTCAAATTCCAGATTTGCAGAGATGAAAAGATGAGGAGGTCCTGATATTGATCAAGGTTGAGAACTTATCCAAAGTCTACCAGCTCAAAGATCACCAAGTGGAGGCCCTGAAAGGGGTGAGCTTCACCGCCAAAGAGGGCGAGATCCTGGGAATTGTGGGAAAAAGCGGCAGTGGCAAGAGCACACTCATGAAGATCCTGCGCGGCGTTGAGACCTTCGACTCCGGCCGGATCGAGATAGACGGCCTCGAGATCACGTCCGACTCAGAGCCGGAGATTATGCACAAACAAAGGCAAGTCACCGC
>DUKF01000037.1 GCA_013329455.1 Methanotrichaceae archaeon
AGACGAGGGCGCAGGTCCAGAGGAATACGATGATCCTCCTCTACAGGTTCCTCTTTCTCCTCTACGCTGAGGGAAAGGAGCTTCTCGACCTGAAGGACGAAGTGTACGCCAGCTCCTACAGCTTCGACCGGATCAAAAAGGAGGTGGCTGCCCACATCGATGGGCCACAAGCCCAAAGCTTTCTGCCCATCAAGAGGTCGCTTTGGTCGGACCTCCGGGACCTGTTCACGTTGATAGATCTGGGGAGCGAGAAGCTTGGAATCGATGATCTGATTCACGTTCCCGCCTACAACGGCGGCCTCTTCGATCCCGAGAAGCATCCGGACCTGGCAAATTGGACGATCGGCGACTCGTACCTCGCCGAGGCGATCGACCTCCTCTCTCGGAGCGAGGCCGGGAGTGGCGAAGGCACGGGCGGCGGAAAGGGCTTTGTCGACTACTCCACCCTGGAGATCAGACACCTGGGCTCGATCTACGAGGGGCTCCTTGAGTACACCCTCGCGGTGGCCGACGAGGACCTGGTGGTATCCGGCGGCAAGGATAGGAAGTGGCTTTCACTCGCCGAGTTCAACCGAGGCAAGAAGAAAGAGAAGGCCTTCGAGCAGTTCGACGAGTTCGACCGGGCGAGGGCCGGGGAGCTGTACCTCACCGGCGACCGGGGCGAGAGGAAGGCGACCGGCTCCTACTACACCCCCGACTACATCGTCGACTACATCGTCGAGAAGACGGTGGGGCCGGTGGTGGAGGAGCGATGGAAGAATGCCCTGCAGAGCAGCCAAAGCCTGATCGAGGCCACCTTGTCCGTCAAGGTCCTAGACCCTGCCATGGGGAGCGGCCACTTTCTCGTGGGCGCGGTGGAGTATCTGGCTGGAAAGCTGATGGTTGCTGCGGAGAGGGATATCGAGTGGGAATGGGTCGAAGATCAGGGCCAGTTCACCCCCGAGTGGGCGAAGAGGGAGGCGGTCTCCCACTGCGTCTACGGCGTGGATCTAAACGAGCTGGCCGTGGAGCTTGCCAAGGTCTCTTTGTGGCTTACCACAATTGCGAAGGACAAGCCGCTCAGCTTTTTGGACCACCGGCTCAAGCCGGGAAACAGCCTCGTCGGAGCGAGCCTCTCGAATTTGAAGAGCTACCCAGGAGAGAAGCCGAAGGCCAAGGACAAAGATCAGGTGACTCTCCCCTCCTTCGTCTCGCCTCTCTTCATCCGCCACCTGATAGGCAAGATCAAGGAGCTGGAAGAGATCGGCGACGACTCCCTCTCCGAGATCAAGAAGAAAGAGGCGGTTTTCGAGGAGTTTCGAAATCTCCCCGAGTACACCAAGGCGAAGGCGATCGCCAACGTCCACACCGCCGTCTACTTCGGAAACGATGTTGAGGCGAGGGCGACGCCCTCGGGGACGAAGGGGCCGGACATGGTCTACCACGACCTCTTTTGGGCCGTGGCCGGCGACGAGAGGGAGTGGAGACGCAAGACCTCTCCGGCCTGGTTCCGAGATGGCCAAAAGATCGCCGAAGATAAGAGCTTCTTCCACTGGGAGCTGGAGTTTCCCGAGATCTTCTTCGAGGGTGGCGCCGTCAAGGGCGATCCCGGCTGGGACGCGGTGGTGGGAAACCCACCTTACGTCAGGCAGGAAGTTCTCGGCGAGTTCAAGGACTACTTCGAGGAGAAGTTCCGGGTTTATCACGGCGTGGCAGACCTTTATGTCTACTTCGTGGAGCTGGGGGTCTCCCTCATCCAAAAAGACGGATTCTTCTCCTACATCCTGGCGAACAAGTGGATGAGAGCGAACTACGGCCAGCCCCTCCGAAATTGGATGAAAGAGCGGTGCATCGATGAGATCGTGGACTTCGGGGACCTGCCCGTTTTCCCGGAGGCGACAACCTACCCCTGCATCCTTCGCCTCTGCGGAGGTCCTGCCAAACCGAGCTTTGAGGCAGCAGAGGTCGAGACCCTCGACTTCGGCCGCCTGAAGGATTACGTCGAGGAGAACGCTTACACCGTCAACCTCTCAGGCCTCGATGACTCCGGCTGGTCTCTAGTGGACGAGTCGGTCCAGAGGCTTCTCGAAAAGCTCCGCCAGTCGGGAACGCCCCTGGGCGAGTACGTCGGAGGCAAGATTTACTACGGAATTAAGACCGGCCTGAACGAGGCCTTCGTCATCGATGAGGAGACCCGCGCCCGTTTGATTCGAGAAGATCCGAAGAGCGCGGAGCTTATCAAGCCCTTTTTGGCTGGCCGAGACATAAAGCGGTACGAGCCGCTAGAAGCTGATCAATATTTGATTTTCACCAGACGGGGCGTTAAAATCGAAGACTACCCTGCCATTGAGCGCCATCTGGCGCAGTTCAAAGATAGGCTGATGCCGAGGCCCAAAGACTGGACGGGGGGGAAATGGCAAGGGCGAAAACCTGGACCGTATCAATGGTATGAAGTTCAAGACGCAATCGACTATTTCGAAGAGTTTGAAAAGCCTAAAATATTCTGGCCTGAAATAGCCGGAAGTGCAAGGTTTACCTTCGATTCAAATGGACTCTATTCAAACAACAAAGCTTACATCATTCCAGAGGCAACTTACTATCTTCTGGCACTTCTTAATTCGTCTTTGATCAAACTGTTTATCCACAATTCATGCACAGATCTTCAAGGGAACAGCTTCAACTTTTCTTCAATTTTCATTGAGAAGACGCCCATCCGACGCATCTCCTTTTCCACCCCTGAAGATGAGCGCCACCGGCTGGCGGAGGAGCTGAAAAGCCTCTGCGCCACTGGTCAGTTCGAAAAAGTCCTGGACCGGGTCGATGAGTTCCTGCCGAAAAATGATGCGAGCGAGTTCATCGCCGAGGGCGAGAGGTCCGACGTCGTCCACGACCTGCTGGCGCACTTCGCCGAGGAGATGATCGGGATGAACAAAGAGAAGCAGAAGGAAATCCGGGGCTTTCTCGCTTGGCTGGAGGAGTACATCAGCGTCGGGGTCGAGGTGCTCAGCAACAAGACGAAGGTCCGGGCCTACTACGAGATCGAGTTCAAGGAGCTTCTCGCAATCCTGAAGAAGAACAAGAGGAAGCTGGCCTGCGATCCCTCCCGCCGGGACTTCATGGAGCGCCTCGGGCGGGAGCATTCCGAATCGATGGAGAAGCTCGGCCCGCTTCTTTTGCGGATCGAGGAGATCGACGGGCTCATCGATGCGATCGTGTACAAACTCTACGGCCTCTCGGATGACGAGGTCGCCATCGTCGAAGCGAGCCTCGCGTGATCTCCTGGGCCGCTGGTCGGTGGGCTTCGTTCTCTTTTTTTTGGCCGCTTGCGAGGCCAACGCTGACCGGCTGAACCGCCGATCGATCGACTCCGCCTTCGACCCCCCGAGACGAGGTACATTGATCCCCACCTAAAACACGATGGACAGATCCTCCAGCCCCCTCTTTCCACCCGCCACCCGCAAAGCTCTTTTGACACAACCTATTAGTACATATAGCAGTCAACCTTTGCATTGAGGATTGCTTCCTCAGGAAGTGGAAAATGAAACACCTCTTCGGTCCCGTCCCCTCCCGCAGGCTCGGACTCTCCCTCGGAGTCGACCTCCTCCCCTTCAAGACCTGCACCCTGGACTGCGCCTACTGCCAGCTGGGCAGGACGACCTGCCTCACCCTGAAAAGGGAGAAACGAGTCTCCCCCGAGGAGGTCCTCGCGGAAATCCGGTCCCGGTCGGAGGACGACTTCGATTACCTGACCCTGGCGGGCTCCGGCGAGCCCCTCCTCCATCTGGGCCTCGACGAAATCATCCGGGGCGCGAAAGAAGTGATCGACCGGCCCGTCGTCGTCCTCACCAACGGGACCCTATTTTTCAATGAGGAGGTCCGAAAAGAGGTGATGGAAGCTGACTTGATCGTCCCCTCCCTGGACGCCGCCACCCAGGCCACCTTCGAGAAGGTGAACCGGCCCCACCCCGATCTGAAGATCGACGAGATCATCGAGGGGCTCGTCCGCCTCCGTGAAGAGTTCGATGGCGAGATCTGGCTGGAAGTGATGCTGGTCAAGGGGATCAACGACCACGAAGCGCCTCTCATCGCCGAGGTGGTCGAGAAGATCGGTCCCGACAGGGTCCAGCTCAACACCGTAGTGAGGCCACCGGCCGAACCTGTCCAGCCCCTGGCCCCCACGGAGATGGAGAGGATGCTCGAGATCTTCTCCGGCGCTGAGGTGATCGCCGAATGGGAAAGAGACCTCTCGAAGAAGACCGAGGTTTTGATCATCGACCTGCTCTCAAGAAGGCCCTGCACCCTGGAAGAACTGGGGGACCTGACGGATCTACACAGAAACGAGATATTGAAGTACCTGGAAGTCCTGGAGAGCGAGGATAAGATATCGAGACTCCGGCACGGAGGAAAACTCTACTTCCAGGCGCAGGATGGATGAGATCTCGTCCACATGCGAAAACCGATCACAATTCTCGAAATTTTATGCTGGTGTTCATATGGAAGAATGTGATAGCAACTGCGAATCATGTGCAACAAAAGAAACCTGCACAGACCCGAGAAAGGAGATGAATGAGCAGCTCGCGGCCGTCTCCCTGAGGATGGCCAGGGTAAAGCACAAGATAATGGTCGCCAGCGGGAAAGGCGGCGTCGGCAAGAGCACCGTCACCGTCAACCTGGCCCGAGCCCTCCAGTCCAGGGGCTACAGAGTCGGGGTCCTGGATGCCGACATCACAGGCCCCAGCGTCGCAAAGCTTCTGGGCGTTGAAAGTGCGAGGCTAACGGGTGGCCCTGAGGGGATAGAGCCGGTCGACTCAAAGGGTCTGAAAGTGATATCGATGGCCTTCGCCCTCTCGGGCACCGACTCGGCCGTCGTCTGGAGGGGCCCCATGAAGATGGCGGCGATAAAGCAGTTCATGTCCGACGTCAACTGGGGAGACCTCGACTTTCTGATAATCGACCTTCCGCCGGGGACGAGCGACGAGCCTCTCAGCGTCGTCCAGCTTCTCCCCGACCTCTCCGGAGCTGTCATCGTCACAACGCCCCAGGAAGTGGCCCTCCTCGACTCCAGGAAGGCGGTGAACATGGTGAAGTCGATGAAGGTTCCGCTCCTGGGGATAGTCGAGAACATGAGCGGCCTTCGCTGCCCCCACTGCGGCGAGATCCTGGAGATCTTCAAGACCGGCGGGGGGAAAAGGGCGGCTGAGGAGCTTGGCGTTCCATTCCTCGGGGCGATACCCCTGGACCCGGAGGTCGCACCCCTGGGAGACAGTGGGGTCGCCTTCGTGGAGAAAGAGACCGCCGCCAAAGAGAGCTTCGTGAAGGTCGTCAACGGGATCCTCGATGAGCTAGAAAAGACGCAAAAGGCGGGCTGAGAGAAATAAGAATTAAGCCGAGAAAAGAGAACCGGGTGTGGGAGAAAGACGGTCTGTGGCCTTTTCAGGGCCACAGCCCGAAAGAATAGTTCATCACCAGAACCGCGACGCCAATCGCTGAGCTGAAAACGATCACTGTCTTGGGGTTCAGCTTTATCGCCGTATCGTCCGCCTCGAAATATCTCATGAGGCCAGCAGAGGACATCAGTCCGCTGCCCTCAGACTTCTTCTTCGCCATGAACTCCACCTATTCTCAAGACCACTTCAAGTATGTTTCGGCCTTCAGATCCATCCGTCCCTCTCACCGAAGGGGTAGTAGTCTGCGGTCGTCTCTCCGATCCACTTCGGCTGGCCGTGGCACGGGTTGCCCTGGCACGAATGATCGGACCAGTAGTTTCCGCCCTTCAGAACGCCCCAGTCCCAGAGGTTGCCGCCGTCGTCTTTCGCCTGGACTTCGTTTTCGATCAGGTTGTTCCTGTAGACGATGCATCCTGCTGACTCGTTGAGGCCGATCCCGACCCCGTTTCCAATGACCGAGTTTCCGGTGATCTCGGTCTCGTTGGAAGATAGGAGCCTTATCCCGGTGTCCTTGTTCGCCTCGGCAGTGTTCATTTGGACCATGTTTGAGTCGGATTCGACGAGGGACAGACCATCCCTCTCGTTGCGACAGAGGGTGTTTTCGCCGATCAGGTTGCCGCTCGACTCGACCAGGAGAATCCCGCTGTACCTGTTATCGCAGGCCTGGTTGCCCACGATCTCGTTGTCATCGGAGGCCTGCAGCCGCATTCCATAACAGTTGGAGACGACGTTATCCTGGATCCTGCATCCGCGGGAGCTGTGGACGAAGAGGGCGTCGTTCGTGACCGAGCTGTCCAACACGGTGCAGTTCTCGCAGAAGGCGAGGGTGAGATGTCCAAAGTTTCGGCCTGAGATCTCCTCGTTTGATCGGCCGTAGAGGTAGAGGATCGGCTCGCCGTTGATCTGGTTTGATTCGGGGATCTGGTTGTCGAAGCTCTCCTCTGTCGAGCCGTCGACGTACAGGCCCCACCGCGCCGCCATCATGACGTTTCCCTCCAGCTTGTTGGCCGAGGAGTCGGTGACCACGATACCGGAGCCGGACTCCTCGATCTTGTTTTTGGTGAGGATGTTGCCAACGGAGGACTCAGAGACCATGATACCGGTACCGAGCCTCACAAGGCTGTTTTCGACGATGCTGTTCTCCGTTGAAGAGAAGAGTGCGATTCCGTTCGTCGAGTTTGAAACAGAATTGTTCTGGACGAGGTTCTTCGAGACGGAGTTCAGAGCGATGGCGGTGGAGGCGTTCTCAAAGTTGCACCTCCTGATCATGTTGGCCATTGAGGACTTTTCTAGGAGAACTCCGTAACCGCAGTCGATCATGGAATTTCCTTCCATCTCGTTCTCCTGGCTGTCCGTGATGAGGTAGATTCCCCGAGCGCATCCCTCGGCTTTGCTCCCCTCGATGGTGTTCTTCGAAGAGGTGTTGAGAAGCATTCCTGCGAGGAGACTTCCCTCGGCAACGTTCCCCCTTATCGTGTTCTCGCGGGAAGCTAGGAGGACGATCCCGCAGTACCCGCCCCGCTCCTGATTCATCTCGAGGGTGTTGCCCGAAGTGCCGTTCAGGAAGATGCCGTGAACGTTATCCACGAAGACGTTCTTTCTGATCTCGTTGCCTTTGGACCCGCCGTAGATCCCA
>DUKF01000270.1 GCA_013329455.1 Methanotrichaceae archaeon
CCCGAGATAGGGCCTCATCGATGAAGCGGCCTCGCCCATGAACCTAAGCTCGCCATAAGGATCGTCCTCGATGAAGACGGTGCCATAGTCCTTCATCGCGGAGGCGACATCTTTCCTCCTCTCCTCCGAGTAGCTCACCCCGGTCGGGTTCTGAAAGTTGGGGACGGCGTAGAAGAGCTTCGCCATGATCTCCGAGAGAGCCTCTTTCAAGGCATCCAGGTCGACCCCCTTCTCCTGCAAGGGTACCGAACGGAACTCCGGCTCGAACATCCCAAAGCACTGTATGGCCGCAAGATAGGTCGGATCCTCGACGATGACCCGGTCTCCCTTGTTAAGGAATGCCTTTCCTAGTAAGTCGAGACCCTGCTGAGAGCCCGTAGTTATCAGGATCTCCTCGGCATCAACTTTCAGCCCCTTTTTGGCGTACCTCTCGGCGATCATTTCTCTTAGAGGAAGAAATCCCTCAGTGGTACTGTATTGCAGGGCGGCTTCGCCGCTCTCGCTCAATACCTTCTGCGCAGCCTCTGCCACCTCTCTGACCGGGAAGAACTTTGGGTTGGGAAGTCCGCCAGCAAAGGATATTATCCTTGGGTCCTCCGTGACCTTCAGTATCTCCCTTATGAAGGACCTGTGAACATTGGACATTCTGTCCGCAAATGGGCTGATAATCTCGTCCATACCATCCATACCTTCGTCCCCTCGCAGCTCAAAGGCGATCCCTCCAAGATATATAAGGATGATGGAGCGAGTTTCTGAAAGGTCTCTTGAAGGGCTCATCGAGGAAAGACCCTTCCTGAAGGCCATAGTGAATGTCCCTGAAGATCCGACCCTGATCATATTCAGGATACCTCACAGTGAGGTATGCTTCTGGACGATGGAGTTCAATATGAGAGAGGACGAGGCCCTGAGGGTTAAGTTCAGATCGAAACGAATCGGGGAAAAACGCCCTCACTGTCTATCAAAGGCTCACCAGGGCACGACGCGCATCTCCACGTCCCCTCTCTTCCGCTTGGAAAACTGATAGTGCCCCAAAATATCGAACTGGTTTTGCACCTCGGCAGGGCTAAGGCCGAACTCCCGGCAGATCTCATCCGCCGAGACCTCACCCCTGGATCTGAAGAAGTCGCAGATTCATACCAGGAGGAAATAACAGACCAGCTACTCGTTCTCAACGAACCTGAAAGGCCAAAAAAGCGCCTTGAATCCGAGAAAGGATGTCAACAGCACCAGGAAGACTTTAGACGCCAAAATATATACGGGAGGCCAGTAACCGGGCTCGTCCAGTATCCCAACTGAAGACATGAAAATGCACAGCGTATGCCAGCAAGACAAGGGTTCCATATTCCACCTCTAAGAGATCAGCTTTTTAGGTTCTTTCTCGCAACATATTAAAAAGAATTGGGGGTTTTCCCGTCGTCATCGTTCAGGCGAGCCGAACCTCACCGGCACCGAAGACGACGCCCTCGTGACCCTCAGCCGCTTGCTGAGGCTCAACCAAATCCCTCCAGAATCGCGAAGGTCGTCGCAAGGTGGATCGCCCTTACAAGCTCGGGCAGGGGAAAAAAGCCCCCAAAGAGGCCGAGGTGAGGGCCGTTTTCGACCACCAGGTCCGAGCCCTCCGGCCCCGCGCCCCTGACTAGGCCCGTCATGTACCTGTTCCCCTCCATCTCCTCTCTCATCCTCGATGCTAGATGGTCCCAGTCGATGCATCCTTCCAGAAGCATTTTGAACCGGAAAACGGAACGGGAAGAGGATTTGTCAGAGGCGAAGGCGAGGTAGTACGTCTCGAAGGTCGATCTGAGGGCCTCGCTCATCGCCCCGTCATCGAACCCGCCAGAATTTCTGAAATGGCTTGCGAGGACCAGGCTGATGCTAAAAAGCTGGTCACCGATGAGGTGTTGCAGCTGCTGAGGTGAGATCTCTGCGAATTGACGAAAATGCTCGTAGTCCGCGATCCCCGAGAGCCTGAGGTTGGGGTACTCGCAGGACTTTCGCCACCTGTCGAGCCTTCCAGGGATCTTGGACCACCAGCGGTAGACGCCTCGATCCCTCCTCCGGCCGACCCCTTCGCGGTTGTGGAATAGGGGGATCAGAGCATCGTGAACGAGCCCTCTTCGAGCCAGAACCGCAAGATCATGGGCGCATCTTGAGAGGCTTTCTGATACGGAATTTGAAGAGAGGCTGGAGTCGTTTAGGTAGGTGAAGTAGCCCTGGGGCGGTGAGTAACAGATCGCCCAGGGATCGGTTAAAAGGTTCAGATCCTCTCGCACTTTTAGTGGAAGGTCGGAAAGGTCCAACCTGAAGATGTATCCTCCACCGTCTGGGGCGATCGTTCTGGGAATGAAGCTTTGAAGGCCGAGATCCTCTCGAAGATGACCGAGCCGATCCTGCATAAACGCCTCAATGAGGAGCTTCTCGTCGTCTTTCGGCCTCACGCCGAGCTTGATGGCGAGGAGCCCCTCTTCATGAGTGAATATCAGGGTTCTGCCCACCTGACGCACCCATTCGATCTTCGAGCCGAGGAGATCCTCAAGGCCGGTCGGGCGGTGGTCAGGCTCATTTCGGGCGGAAACTTCAGGATCGAAGATAGAAGAGAAGACGATCCTTCTTTCGCCCAGGATGATCCCCGAGATCTCGTCAAACCCAGTGTATTCCACCCTACTCACAAACCCCTTACCGTCGGTCCTGGTCCTGAACCGATAAGGGGTGGCGATCTTCGGCGGATCCATGACAGGGCAGTTTTTCCCGAGGTGCCCATCCATCTCGAATCTGATGCGGCGGGCCAGGATCCGGGCAGCGTCCCTCCTAACGAAGAAGGAGTCATCATCCAGCCTTTTGATCATACACCTCTCGGCTACTGACCCCATTTTGACGAGGGACTCAGCCACCCGCTCGTCCCCGGAGGAAAGAAGCTTCATCAGATCTTCCAGGTTCTCAGGATCAGGCCCAGGAACCCCAACGTGGGCGATCAGAGCTTTCGCCGCCCTCTTCTGGACCTGGCGGCTCTCGTCATTGAGGGAGGCCTTAAGGGCCTCGACCGCCTGAAGGCCACCGATCTTGCCCAAGGCAGCTGCCGCCTCCCACCGGACCACGGGGCTCCCATCCCCCAACGCCAGGGCGAGAATGGGGACCGAACCCGGATCTTTCATCTCCCCCAGGGCCTTGGCCGCCCTCCACCTGGCCTGGCGGGGAGCCGAACCGTTCTTCAGCTCGGACCTTAGCCTCTCTTTGACCGATCCTTGACCTGGAACTGCTTCATCAAAATCGTTGCCAGATCCCAAAAATTCGGTGGCGCGATCGAAGTCTGATCCGCCCTCATAGACCTTTTGCACCACCACAAACCCTCCCGAAAAAACAGGAGGGCCAAACCTAGTTATAAGTTCCCTTTCCGAGATCAGACTTTTGAATATTGGAAAAAAATGCCTTTTTCGAAGTCATCGGGGCCTTCGGTAAGGATACCTCATCTGCTCTCCGCACTCGGTACAGGTCACCGTCAAAACCCCGTCCCGCAGCCTCAACCGTGTCCTCTCGGGGGAGAGGTAGCACCGACACCCCTTGCAGATTCGCCTCTTCAAGCGACGGGGGATCCTGACCCTCATCCTCATACCCATCTTCCTTGCAAGGGCGACGTACCGATCGCTCCTCTCGGGGTGGAGGACGTGCTCCTCCTCGGCGAGCACAAAGAGCCTCTCGATCCTCTGTCTCGCAAGGTCCCTTGCCCTGTAGTATCCCTTCTTCCTCCTGGCCACGGATATAGGCTCACCACCAGGGCGTATAAAAGATATACTATTTCTAGGGGCGGAACGATTTCCCANNCGAGATGAGAGAGCACATTAAAAACAGCTTCTCGGAGCTTCGGATATGCACCACCTGCGAGGGGCCTATCCTCCTACCGTTGAGGCTCAGCCACCCAAAGCCGATGGACGTCAAGATCGATGTAGAGGGAAGGACCCTCTACATCTCCGCGGTCCAGGCCCCAAGGATAAAGGTGATCGACAGCAGGATGCTGCCCAAATGCGTTCTTCAGAAGAGAAAAAAATGCTGATCAAGAAGTGACGGTCACCGGGACGAGAGCCAGCTCTTCAGAGCGAGGATCGAGGCCCCTCGGTGGGAGATCTTGTTCTTCTCCTCTAGGTCCATCTCGGCGATCGTCTTTTCTCCCACCTCGAAGATGGGATCGTACCCAAAGCCCCCCGATCCCCGGGGTTTGTGGGTGATCTTGCCCCAGAACTCTCCCTTGAACAGCATCGGTTCCATCCCAGGCTCCGCGTATCCCAGGACCGACTTGAAGACAGCCCTCCGGTCCAGGGCCCCCTCCAGGAGCCTGAGAATCCCATCGTTTCCGATCGTATCGAATACGTAGGCAGAGTAGACTCCGGGAAACCCCTTCAAGCTCTCGATGAATAGGCCCGCATCCTCGATCATCACGGGACCGGCCAGCTTCTCCGAAACCTCCCTCATGCCGAATACTGCCACCTCCTCGAGGGTATCGGCCTGGATCTCGGCGTACCCGACGTTCCTTTGCTCGACGTCCCCGAGGATCCCCCGAGCCTCCTCGAACTTCCCCTTATTTCCGGTGACGAAATAGATCACGATAAACGCCTCTTAAGAAGCCTTTGGAGTGCTCGTATTAATGAGCTTTCATCCAGAAAATTGCAGCCTGAAAGCTCATCTGGATCGCACCCTTCCCCAATGCAAAAAGTTCATGGGTGGTTCCTGCCACACCAGGAGCTGGAGTCAGCACAGCAGCTGAAGACTTCCGAGTTGCATACCGGATCGATGGTATCCATCCAGCTGACCGTTACAATTCCTCCTGGGGTTGAAGAAGGCGAATTAAGGTCGACATTTCCGCAAATCGAGATCGTCTTCGTCTCTCCTGGTGCCATGTTGCCGATGTCGAGAAAACCGATCCACGCCTCTTCAGTGGCCCCACCGTCGTCGCTGTACCTGGCGCGTTTCAACCACTCGACTGGAGACGAAAGCACCTTAAACCATACATTACGAGCATCGCTTGGGCCATTGTTGGTAATCTCGATGGTGTAAACGGGTCCATCTTCTACCTCTTCAGCTAGGTTCCGGCATTTCACGGCTACAGCCACCTGTGCGTCGGTCGTGATCGTGGTATCCTCGTCTGCCTCGTTGTCATCAATATCCCGATCGATCTCGTTTCCTGCCACTTTTGCCGCGTTTGATATCACGGTATCCGACAGCACCGAAGAGTCTACGCTCAACTTGATGGTCAAAGTCTCGGCGCCGCACGCAGGCAAGTTGCCCACCGTCCAGACCCCAGTTTCAGGGTCGTAAGCTCCCCGGCTGACGCTGGAGGAAGTCAGGGTCACGCCTTCGGGCATGGTCAAAACGTCCTTCACCAAAACGCTGGTGGCATCGTCAGGTCCATCGTTCCTCACGGTGATGGTATATGTGAACTCCTCGCCAGCAAGGGCCGGGCAGTCCGAATAGGTGACATCCAGGGAGAGGTCAGTTGTAGTCGCGGAGATGGCAGCTCCAGAAAGTGATAAGATCAACGTCACCAAGACGGTGAGAACAAGCCCAGACCCAAGCCAGCCCAGGGAATGAAGGCCAGATCGCAATCCGCACCCCCAATCGCCTTCAGACGACCCGAGATACAGACCTCGTGCCCCAGTCTTCGAGTCAGACCTCCATGAAATAATCATTTTTTCAACCACCGCCGTAAACCGGCACCGATACACCAAACAAGGCAATTTCGAAGAAGACACTATTGCCCTTTAACAGCAATATTGCTTTGCTTAGAACTTCCTTCGATATGAAAGAGATATAAAGTTATCGGACCTTCCTGCAGTAAAAAGGGTAGACCTATACGGATTTATGTCAAATACATAGGAGAAATAATCCGGAGAACCCAATTAGTCGCTTCAAATTAATTAATCTATTTTGCCGAAGTATCCTAGTTCCGCATTCTGATGCGAATTTCTACAGGACTTCCAGGAATAAAAAAGATCCGAATATCAGTCGCAGGTTGACCAAATATATTTAGCTCGATAAGGCTTTCCCGAACCTTTTTGGAGGGCAACGTTTTTCATCCCCTGGCATCACACCCTGCCTGTAAGAAGGCAGGAGCTGATACGATCATGCTGGAACTGGGGGACAGAATAGCGGTCACAAATGGTGGCGTTCGGCGCGAGGGGGTTCTTATGCCCTCGGTGAGTGGCCACTTGGTCATAAAGATGGACAGCGGCTACAACGCCGGTTTCAACAAGAAACGCTCCATTGTGGAGCTAGTGAAGAAGGGAACGGCTCTGAAGGTTCCACCGCCACCTCCCCTTAAACACCGAGAGGGACTTCCGAAGGTCTCGATCCTCTCCACCGGCGGGACGATCGCAAGCAAGGTGGACTACAGAACCGGGGCTGTGACCAGCCAGTTTTCGGCCGAGGACATCATATCCTCGATCCCGGAGCTGGAGGAGATCGCCAACTACGAGGGGAAGGTGATCTACAACATCCTCAGCGAGAACATGAAGGCTGAGTACTGGCAAGAGCTGGCCGGAGCCGTCGGCACCGAGATAGAGAAGGGTGCCGACGGCGTGATCGTAACCCATGGAACCGATACCATGACC
>DUKF01000273.1 GCA_013329455.1 Methanotrichaceae archaeon
TGCCTCACAGTGATCGCCCCCGAGATCACTGTGCTCCTCTTCTTCGTGATACCCCTCAGCATAAGGGCTGCTGTTGTCCTCTTTGCGGTTCTCGATTTCACCATGATGGGGTCTGGAGATAGCATAGCCCACATGGCTCACATAACAGGACTTCTTGCCGGTCTTGCCTACGGAGGCGTGCTAAAAGACCGATATCGTCACAGGTACCGTTAAGCTCTTGTGGGGTGGGCGGAAAGCAAGCTTGAAGGGCAATGGTCGTTCGCGATTTGGAGGGCTTTGCCGCTCTTGAGAACGTGGTGGTATTCTGGGAGATGAGATCGGAATTATCGTGGGGGAGACGAGCGCCCTCGAGTTCAAGTTCCTGATCGCAGATGAGGCGAGAAGGGGAAGTTACGTCAAGGTCAAAGACGGCTCAAAAGACTGGGTATTCGCCCAGGTGGTGGACGTTACACGGTCCAACGTGGCTTACAGCCTCAGCATGATTGACGAGGACAACCTCGAGGCAAAAGAGCGGGTTTTGGGCCTAGCCCGGGTGATCGGGGTTGCGTCGGGCGGAAAGCTGCAGATGCTCACAAACCCTCCACGCCCCGGAGATCCGGTCCAGAGGGCTGACGCCGGTCTGATAGAAAGAGCTCTTGGTCTCTCGAAAGGAAACCTCTACATCGGGCTTCTCGATGGGCACGACTTGAAGGTGAGGCTCGAAGCTGATTCTTTCGTTCAGAAGCACTGCAGCATTCTCGCCAAAACCGGTAGCGGGAAGTCCTACACGGCGGCGGTGGTCCTGGAGGAGCTTCTGGAGAAGGGTGTCGCCCTTCTGATAATCGATCCCCACGGCGAGTACGCCTCGATGAAGCAGAAGAACACCAAAGGTGATTTCGTCAAGTACGGCGTAAAGCCGAAGGGCTACAACGTGACGGTCTATTCTCCCGCAAACCAGGTGGACGCTCCCCATGCCGATCGTTATTTCCGCTTCAACGGCAAAAACATGACAGCTCGTGAGATCTCGGCGATGCTTCCTGAGGACGTGACAAACAGCCAGAAAGGTGTCCTCTACGAGGGGATAAAAATCCTCGGCGCCGACGGAAGCGACTACGATCTCGAGGACGTTATAGGTCAAGCCGAGAAGGACACCAGCAAGGCCAAGTGGGGGCTCATCGGCCATCTTGAAGCCCTGGTGGAGCTGGGCATATTTTCGGGCAGGCCCACTGACCTTGTAGATCTCCTCCAGAGAGGGAGGGCCTCGATCATCGACATGACCGGCGTTCCGCCAGACCTCCAGGGGATGATCGTCGCAAAGCTTCTTTCAGATCTGTTCGAGGCGAGGAAGAGGGGCCGTGTCAACCCCGGCATGGTCGTCGTGGAGGAGGCTCATAACTACATACCGGAAAGGGGCAGCGGAAAAGCCGCCAGCACCGCCATCATCAGGACGATCGCCGCAGAAGGCCGAAAGTTCGGACTTGGACTTCTCGTGATAAGCCAGAGGCCCGCCAGGGTCGACAAGAACGTGATATCCCAGTGCAATACCCAGATAATCCTCCGGGTTACTAACCCCAACGACCTCCGGGCCCTGAGCAAGGGGATCGAGGGTATGAGCTCCGAGCTTGAAGAGGACATAAAGAGGCTCCCACCGGGAACGGCGATGCTGGTCAGCAACGAGATCGAGCACCCCGTTACCGTCAAGATAAGGCCCAGGAAAAGCAGGCACGGCGGGGTCAGCACGCCGATCGTCGGCAACGGGAAGGCGAGGTCCGGGACCAAGGCCGATAAAAGGACAAAGAGATCCACGGCCAGCTCTCAGGCCAAAGGGGCCGAGAAAAGTCCGGATGCCGGACCGAAATACGAGAAGAAGGATACCGGTGGCAGCTTCTTGCGGAAGATACTTGGAAAGTAACCCTGGAATCATCGACCTGAAAACGGGCGAAGAGTCAGAATAATATACTTTCGAGGACCGATTTATATCCATGGATATCCTCGAGTTCAAAATCATCGCCTTCATCACAATTTTTCTTTCGGGACTCTTTGGAGGGTATCTATCCTTCCGCATCGCTGCGAGCAAACGGAGCGATCGACTCTTTTCTTACGGAAACGTCTTCACCGGAGGCATCTTCCTTGGTGCGGGTCTCATCCACATGCTGCAGGACGCCTCGGTGGGGTTCGGAAAGTACGATTTTCCGTGGGCGATGCTTCTTTGCGCCTTTGGGTTCATGCTCATCATGCTGACAGAAAAAGTGGTGTTCAGAGTCCATGAAAAAGAGGAACAGCTGGAACGAGAGATCCAGGGAGATGAATCACAAACCAGACTGTCCCTGCCCTCTATGCTCGCCATTATACTCGGCATCCATTCTCTAATCGCGGGAATCGCCCTGGGCGCCGAGGACCTGATCAGGATGGCTTTCGTCATTCTCATCGTCCTCGTCTCCCATAAGAGCTCGGCTGCCTTCGCCCTCGGCGTGCAGTTCCAACGCAGCCGCATTCCTTCGAGGAGGATTGCGTTCACCATCGTCATCTTCAGCCTGATCACACCCCTTGGGATCGTCATCGGATCGATCCTAACCTCGCTGATGTCGGGGGGGAATGAGGCATTGTTGGAGGCGACTTTCGATGCGCTGGCTGCCGGAACGTTCCTCTACGTCGCCATCTTGGAAGTCTTCGAAAAAGAGTTTTCAAAGCCAGAAAACCAGGTGGTCAAGCTCGTCTTGGCGATGCTCGGCATGATCTTGATGGCGTTGCTAGCGATCTGGATTTGAAGGCTTCCAGGAGATCTGCGAATGGTATCTAATCTCGGCGGCCATTTCCCTCTGCCAAGGGACGATATGGAGAGGGGCAGAATCTGCACATGATCTCGCATCTGGCGTTGCTTAGCAGGCTCACCAGGCCCAGGAGGCGGATATTCCTCTTCTTGTCGTCCCCTTGCTGGGCTACGATCATGGACGCGGTTTAGGCTCGGATACGGCAACAAAGTTTGGTTCGCTTTGAGACTTCATATCTCCATCAACTTTTCGATGAGATCTGAAAAGGTCATAACGGAGATCACAGACGTCCTTTGATCGATTCTCGAAGGTTGTTTATAGGATGGAATTGGTAATATATCTGAAAAGAGAGACCGATCCAGTTCGTCTCAGATGCTACCAAAGCTCGCGTAACCGGGAGAATTTTTCTGCCGGTTATTGAGCACCTCAACCGCCAGAAAAAGAGCAATTGATTTGGGGCGCTCTCCGGTCATACTACCAAAATCGGGGACGAAGTTGTTGTGGGGAAGAGGATCGTGGGTGGACGGCGTGATGAAAGTTTGGACATCTTTGGTGATCTTCTTGACGTTGGCGCCTTTGGTGGCTGGTTTTGCCGCTGCAACCTCTCACAGCGATCCGGTGTCCGCCTTCTTGGATAGATCGAAGGGAGCCGAGTATCCGCCCAAGGTGCCGGTGGGCCCAGTCCTCCAAGATCTAGGCCTTATCCTGGCCGGAAATGGCATCGCTTCGAACTCTACGGCCGCCCTCCCCCTCACCTTGATGGTGGAGAGGGTGAGGTTGATCCGGCCATCTCACGCCAAAAAGCTCTTTGACGATCTGGATAAGATCGATGCGTCCAGGACCGGAAGATCAGGCATTGACGCCGCCTCCGACTACAGGGGCCACATGCTTCTCTTTGAGAGGCCTTACCTGCTCGGTCAGATCGAGATATTCGGCGGGGAGAGCGTCTCAGAGCTGGAGGCCAAGGTGTTGAAGACAACCGCCAGTGGTGGTGAAGAGGTCGTCGGCAACATTGTGATCAAGACGGAACGACGGGACCGGGTCTGGGACGGCGAGGGCGTTTTGTCGATGGAGGACGGCATTATCCAGGGCGATTACGAGGTGGTTCTCGAGATGTCGCCTCAAGCAGAAAAGAGGGCAGAGGTGCCCATGATCGCTACGGGTCCGCCACCTGATATATCGAGGATTGTCTCGGCAGGTTCGGCACCGTGACGACGCTGATTGATATAATCGATATCCTGTTTCCGAGGTGAGGAATATGTCAAAGCACATTTGTTCGAAATGCATGGAGGTCTTCGATGGACCAGTCGAGGAAGACCGGTGTCCCAAATGCGGCGCTCGATCTCCCCAGTTCCTGGATTTCGAGAACAGCGATCGGCGCCTGAAAGAGGAGGTCCCAAGGGTCCTTGCTGAGAGGAAGGAGGCTGGACTCGATGGGCTTGTCGGCGGGCTTGATGCCGTCATCATCAACACTGAGCCTGCCCTCCAGAAGGCGGCCTCCGAGGAGCTTTTGAGGTTCACGGGCCACGAGTTCGATGAGGCCTTCCAGGACCCTCAATACAAAACCGTCGTCCTCAAAATGGAGGGATCCGCCGACATTCTCGTCAGGTCCAGGCTCAATGGCGAAAACCCCTTTAGAGACCTCAACATCCAGCCGAAGTCGAAGCATCTGCCCAACACGAGACTGGAGACCCTCGTCTTCAGGACGACAGATCTTGAAAAGTATGTATCGATCCAGAGCTCCAGGGGCGTTTCGTTTCTAACCGACGATATAATCGATGGCGAAAAGTACTCGTTCATACAGACCGCGCCATCTAGGTTCACGGGAAACTCCCTCGGGTTCATCCAGTGGCACGGCAAAGGTGGTGACTACAAGACTTTGGGGAGCGAGCTGATGGACTGGGACCTCCCAAAGCCTGATCTGGGCCATCTAGAAAATATAAAATATCTCGACCACGCAGCGACCCGCATCAAAGCCGAGGATCGAGACGCTGCGATATTGGAGTTCATCAAGCTTACAAACTACGATTTCGATTTTGCCATCTTTGTCAAGGTATTCAACTCTATCACAAGCGTTGCCAGGCTCTCTAAATCCGACTTCGCCATGGTCTTCACCTCAGGCATATCCCCCTACGTCAGCGAGGAGGTTTCGGGACCGACGGAGAAGTTCGTTCACAACTACGGAACCCGGGTCCACCATCTCGCATTCCAGACAGAAGATATCGAGGATACATACTCGGCCCTGGTCGAGGACGGGATGGAGTTTCTGATAGAACTTGTGGGCTCGCCCGATGAAGGGCTGAAACAGACCTTCACCCAGCCCGCGAAGAACACCCTTATCGTCAACGAATACATCCACCGGTACGGCGACTTCGACGGGTTCTTCACAAAAAGCAACGTCGCCGTACTCACCGAGGCCACGGGTAAGCAATAGAGCAGAAAAGCAGAAAAGTTCAGATCGGTTCGGAAAAAGCATGAGAATGTGATAAGATGAGACGAGTTGACTTCCTTAAGCTGGTAATCTCTCTATCGGCCTGTTATTTTGAATTGAATACCC